>JBKKDD010000136.1:0-13940 GCA_046708705.1 Miltoncostaeaceae bacterium
TCCCCTTCGAGCTCGACGTCCGTCTCGTCCGGGGGCTCGACTACTACACGCACACGCTGTTCGAGTTCCGCAGCAACGCACTCGACTCGGCGCAGAACGCGATCGGCGGCGGCGGCCGCTACGACGGCCTGGTCGAGCAACTGGGCGGACCGCCCACGCCCGGAATCGGCTTCGGCAGTGGCCTCGATCGGATCACGCTGGCGCTCGAGGCCGACGGTCGGGCCGACGAGGCCCCCGCGCTCGACTGCTATGTGGCGATCCCCGACCCCGAGCTGCGACTCGAGCTGATGCCGCTGCTTCGGCGAATGCGTCACGCGGGGGTCCGCTGCGACAGCGACCTTCGCGGCCGCAGCCTCAAGGCGATGCTGCGCCAGGCGGGATCCCTGGGCGCGCGGACGGTCGCCATCATCGGTCCCCGCGAGCACGCCGCCGGCGTCGCCACGCTGCGCGACATGGCCAGCGGCGACCAGCGTGAAGTTCCACTCGACCAGCTTGCGGAGGCGCTCCTTTGATCGGATCGGATCGGTATCGGACCCACACCTGCGTCGGCGCCGCCGACCACGCCGGCGCCACGGTCCGTCTGGCCGGGTGGGTGCACAGGCGGCGCGATCACGGCGGGCTCGTCTTCGTCGACCTGCGCGATCGAAGCGGCTTGATCCAGCTCGTGTTCGACCCCGAGGTCGCGCCCGAGGCCCACGCGGTCGCCCATCGCCTGCACAACGAGGACGTGGTCAGCGTGGACGGCGCGGTCGCCGCACGCGAGGACCGGAACGTCAACCCCAACATCCCGACCGGCGCGGTGGAGTTGCGCGTGTCGGGTGTCGAGGTGCTGGCGGCGGCGGACCCGCTGCCATTCTCGGTCGAGGACGAGACCCAGGAGGCGAGCGAGGAGGTCCGGCTGGCCTACCGCTACATCGAGACCCGCCGCCCGCGCCGCCTGCGCGCGCTGGAGCTTCGCGCCAAGATCGCCCGGGCCACCCGGCGCGTGCTGGAGGACGAAGGCTTCCTGGAGGTCGAGACCCCGATCCTGATCCGCTCCACACCCGAGGGCGCACGCGACTTCATCGTCCCCAGCCGCCTGCAGCAGGGCAAGTGGTACGCCCTTCCGCAGAGCCCGCAGCTCTTCAAGCAACTGCTGATGGTCGGCGGACTCGAGCGCTACTACCAGATCGTGCGCTGCTTCCGCGACGAGGACCTGCGCGCCGACCGCCAGCCCGAGTTCACCCAGATCGACATCGAGGCGTCCTTCGTCGAGCCCGAGGACATCTACCGCCTGGTCGAGTCACTGCTGGTCGCCACGGCGGCCGAGGCGGGCGTCGCGCTGGAGGCGCCGTTTCCGCGGCTGGGCTTTTCCGACGCGATGGCCCGGTACGGGACCGACCGTCCCGACGCCAGGTTCGGGGTCGAAATCCGCGACTGGACGGCGCAGGCCGCCGCCTCGGGGCTCGGCATCTTCGCGAGCGCCGTCGCGGGCGGCGCGGTCGTGCGCGGGATCTGCCTGCCCGGGGCGGGGGAGGGCCTGTCGCGAAAGGACCTGGACGGCGTGGTGAGCGAGGCCCGGGAGCTCGGGGCCAAAGGCCTCGTGTGGGCGGTCGTCGGGGCGGACGCGATGCGCGCGTCGGTCAAAGCCGAGTTCCTGACCGGGCTGGCGGAGGCCTTCGGCGCGAGCGTCGGCGACGTGATCTGCCTGGTCGCCGACGCTGAGGACGCCGCGCTCGGCGTGCTGGGGTCCCTGCGCGTGCGCCTGGCCGAGCGCTACGGCCTGATCCCCGAGGGCACGTGGGCGCCGCTGTGGGTCACCGACTTCCCGCTCGTCGAGTGGAACGCCGACCAGGAGCGCTGGGACGCGCGCCATCACCCATTCACGTCGCCGCGCCCTGAGCACATCCCGCTGCTCGCGACGGACCCCGGCGCGGTGATCGCGCAGGCGTATGACGTCGTGCTGAACGGCATCGAGATCGGGGGCGGCAGCATCCGCATCCACGACCGTGATGTCCAGGAGGCCGCGTTCGCCACCATCGGCGTCTCGGCGGACGAGGCCGAGGACAAGTTCGGCTTCCTGCTGCGCGCGCTTCGCCTGGGCGCGCCGCCGCACGGCGGCATCGCGCTTGGCTTCGACCGCCTCGTCATGCTCCTGCTTGGCGAGAAGTCCATCCGCGACGTGATCGCGTTCCCCAAAACCGCCACCGGCCAGGACCCGCTGACCGGCGCGCCCTCGGAGGTCGACGAGGCGCAGCTGCGCGACCTGGCGGTGCGGAACCTGCCTCCCCGGGCATAGCCCCGTCGTCAGGCGGGTTCGCGCCGCTCGGCGAGCACCCCGAGAACCGCTTCACTCGGGACGTTAAGCCCGCACGGGTTGCTGCCGACAAGGTTGTAGGTCATCGAACGTGGAGGTGTTCGACGGTGTCCGCACTTGACACTGAGGTTCACAATGTTTCGCGCACCCGGGTCGGGACGACCCGTCGTCGCGCGCTGGTCGCACTCGTCGGTCTCGGCGTGCTCGCGGCCGTTCCGCTCACCATGGGCGCCGCCGTCGACGGCGTCGGCCTGAACCGTGGCGACAAGGTCACGCCCGGCAAGAAGACGCCGGCGATCATCAAGACGGCTCTGCGCAGCTCCGGCCCCGTGGTCGTGGCGTTCCTGCTGCCGGGCATCACCGAGGACGAGATCGTCCAGAAGCGGCTGACCGCCCTGCAGCGCGAGGGCAGCTTCAAGGACACCCGGTTCATCGTCTATCGCATCACGCCGAAGACCAGGCTGGGCGATCTGCCCACCATGTTCAACATCAAGTACACGCCGGCGGTCGCGGTGATCCAGGGCGACGACAAGCTGTCCAACGTCTGGCGCGGTCTGGTCGACGGGGACATCATCGCTCAGTCGCTGCTCGACGCGCGTGGCGCGATCCCGCGGCCCGTCGCCGTGGCGCCCCGCAAGGGCGGCGTCAGTGGCGCGCGCGCAGGCATCGCCTTGGCACGCAGGGTCAACGCCTCGTACGCCAAGGTTCCGGGCATCTCCGTCACCTACCAGGGGTCGCTCGGCGGCGTCGCCGACGCCCAGGGCACCGGCCAGATCCGTCTGGTCGACGGCAGGCAGCGGCTTGCCAGCCTGACCGCGCAGGGCGCGAGCGGCTCGGCCACGGTCGTCCTGAACGCGACCGGCCTCTACACCAAGCTCGGCACGGCGCTGTGCTGGACGCGCTCGACCAGCCCCAGGGCCGTCGCCTCGCTCGGGGACAAGGCGATCCCGCTCGCGGGACGGCGGTTCACGAAGCCCGTCAAGTCCAAGAACGGCGCGACCCTGAGCCTCGTCGCGACCGACCTGCGCAACCAGTACGGTGGTGGCAACACCACCTACACGATCGACGCCAAGACGTTCCAGGTCACCACGGCGACAACGGGCGCGAGCACCGCCGGCTACACCGCGCTCCCCAAGGCTCCGGTCATTGCGAGGCCCGACAAACTCTGCTGAGACAGCGGGACCGAGATGCATGCCGGACTGTCGGTGGCTCCTTCGGGGGCCCCGACCTTTTTAAAGGCCTGTCACAAAACAATGGACTGTGTCCAGGTGGCGCGCGAAAACCGAGTCAGAGGGTGTCGGCGGCCATTCGCCGCGACTGGGCCGTAACGGCGATGCCGCCGGCGCCCTCTGGCGGACGGGTTGCAGCCGCCAGATGGCCGCAGTTCTTTTGTGGCAGGCCTTCAGGCTATTGCGCCTGACGCAGGACGGCGCTAACGTGGTTGTGCCCGACCGTGTTCGTGGTGGATCAGAGCGACCTGAGCCAACATGTTCGACTTTGGGAGGCGGAGTTCGCGCGTCGCCTGGTGCGCCGTGTTGCACGCCACCCACCTGCTAAGGCAGGCCCAGTCACTCGCCTCTCACGGCACGGTGGGGCACCACGTACTCAGCGGGGCATTTCCGTCGCGATGTGCCCTTGCCGGCGAGTTCGCGTGAGGTGACACCCTCGGGCTGAGTGGTAGCCTCGACGCGTGCCGCCGTACCCGCCACAGACCATGCGCCACCTGGGCGCGCCTGCGATGGCGGGGCCGATGAGCGCGCCCGACGCGGTTGGTGAATCCGGCAGCGCGGGGTGCGGCGACGTCGTGCGGATCCAGCTTCGGATCGACGGGGGACGGGTGAGCGCCGCCAGGTTCATGGCGTTCGGATGCGGCGCCGCCACGGCGGCCGCAAACGCCGCGTGCCAAGCGCTGACCGGCGCACCGCTCGCCGGGGCCCTGCGACTGGCGGCCGACGGGCTCGACACGCTGCTGGGCGGCCTCGGTCCGGACCGCCGCCACGGCCCCGAGCTGGTCGCCGACGCGGTCGCGCGGGCGCTCGAGCAGTGGTTCTCGGCCCGGCTCGGCACGGTGGGGCTGCCGCTCGGCTCGCGCAGCGTCGCGGTCGCGATGAGCGGCGGGGTGGACAGCGCGGTCGCCGCGAAGCTGCTGGTCGATGACGGCTACGACGTCGTGGGCGTGACCATGCGCCTGTGGCACGACCCCGGCGCCGCGGCCGCCGAGCGCTCCTGCTGCTCGCCCGAGACCGTGCAGCTCGCGCGGCGCACCGCCCACGGCCTCGGCATCTCGCATCTGACGATCGACGCGGCCGAGGCGTTTCGCCGCGGGGTGGTCCAGGACTTCATCCGTGGCTACGCCGCGGGCCGGACGCCCAACCCCTGTGTCGCCTGCAACGGGCAGGTGCGGTTCGCGGTGCTGGCCCAGGCGGCGGCGCTGCTCGGCGCCCGGCGCCTGGCCACGGGCCACTACGCGCGCGTCGTCGACGGCGCGATCGCCCGGGCCGCCGACGTGGACAAGGATCAGAGCTACATGCTTGCGATGCTGGACCGTCGCACGATCGCGCGACTGGAGTTCCCGCTGGGCGAGCTCGCCAAGACCAGGGTGCGCGAGCTGGCGCGCGACGCGGCGCTGCCGGCCGCGGACGCGGTGGAGAGCCAGGAGGTGTGCTTCGTCGGGGTCGGCGGATACGTGCCGTTCTTGGAGCGCGTGGCCGGTATGAGTCCCGAGGCCGGGCCGATCGTCGATCAGGACGGCGCGACGGTCGGCGCCCACGACGGGTACTGGCGCTACACCGTCGGGCAGCGCCGCGGGGTCGGCGTCAGCGCCGACGGGCCGCGGTACGTCCTCGGCACGGATGCGACGACCAACACGGTGCGGGTCGGTCCGCGCGAGCTGCTCGCGACCACCGAGCTCGACCTGCGCCCGTTCACCCTCAACGAATCCGTCGACGGCGCCCACCTGGAGGTGCGCGTGCGATACCGTGGCAGGGCCCTCCGCGGCCAGGCGCACCCGCTGGCCGATGGGCTTCGGGTCACACTCCTGGATCCCGCGGACGGCGTCGCCCCGGGGCAGACCGCCGCCCTGTACCGGGACGGTAGGCTGGTCGGCGCGGGCGTCATCACCGGAAAGGAGCAGTAGTGGACATTGCGTGGGCAGACGTGCTGCGGGGCGCGCTTTCGTTCTTCCTCGTCATCGTCGGCGTCGGGATCGCCTACGTCTGCTTTCGGCTGGGCGGTGTGCTGCGCCGAATGTCCATGACCGTCGCGCGGGTCACCGACGAGGTCGTGCCGATCCTGACGCGTGCGCAGACCACCGTGGACGGGATCAACCTGGAGTTGCAGCGCGTCGACGAGATCATGGTAAGCGCCGTCAACGCGACCAAGGGCGCCGAGAAGACCGTCACCTCGATCAGCAACGCCGTGACCGCCCCTGTCAGGAAGGCCACGGGCTGGGCCGCCGCCGCCAAGGAGGCCATGGCGACGTTCCGCGCCAAACGGGCCGAGGGAACCGATGCGGAGGCCGGGCCGGCGCATCCGCCGCCCGCGCCCGCGTATCCGATGACGCCGGCGCGACCCGGTGACGTCGTGGCGGACCCGGTCGCGGCGACCAACGGCGCCGTCGTGGACCTACCGCCCGAGGTGCTCGCCCGCGAACGCGGCCCCAGCATCTCCCAGATCTCGTGGGCGCTGCCCAAGCGACGCGTGTGATCCGCTTCGTCCTCAGTGTGGTCGGCCTGGTCGGGGCATGGTTGTGGTCCCGCGGCGCCCGCGACCCGCGCGAATGGCCGCAACGGCTGCCGCAGGAGATCGCGGCGCTCAAACGCGACGCGCGCATCGCGGTCGCGGCCGGCCGTAGGGCCGAGCTGCATCAGCTCGAGGCGTTCGACGAGGACCTTCGCCGGGCCCGTCGCACCGCGCATCCGGCCTGACGCCTGCGGACGGGGTCGTTCGGGGCGCTGGTAGAGTTCCATCCCCGATGACGACCCACGACATCCGCCGGCGCTTCCGGGAGTTCTTCGAGGAGCGCGGTCACTTGGCGGTGCCGTCAGCGCCGCTCATTCCGTACGAGGACGACCCGACAGTCCTGCTCACGATCGCCGGGATGCAACCGCTGAAGCAGTACTTCCTGGGCACGGCCAAACCGCCGGCGCCGCGTGCGACGAGCTGCCAGAAGTGCTTTCGCACGCTCGACATCGATCAGGTCGGGCGGACCGCGCGCCACCTGACGTTCTTCGAGATGCTCGGCAACTTCTCGTTCGGCGATTACTTCAAGCGCGAGGCGGTGCGGTTCGGGTTCGAGCTGTCTACCGAGGTGTTCGGCTTCGATCCTGAGCAGATCTGGATCACCGTGTTCGAGGGGATGCCCGGCGTGCCTGGCGACGACGAGGCCATCGAGTACTGGGTCGAGATGGGCATCCCGCGCGAGCGGATCCAGGCCCTGGGCGAGTCCGAGAACTTCTGGAAGCTCGGGGCGACCGGGCCCTGCGGGCCGAACACCGAGCTTTATCTGGACCGCGGCCCCGCGTTCGGGCCCGACGGCGGCCCCGCCACGGGTACCGACCGCTTTTTGGAGTACTGGAACCTGGTGTTCATGCAGTACGACCGCGCGGCGGACGGGACGCTGGTCGACCTGCCGGCCCAGAACGTCGACACCGGCGCGGGCCTGGAGCGCATCGCGGCCCTGCTGCAGGACAAGGAGTCGGTGTTCGACACCGACGCGTTCGCGCCGCTCATCGAATGGGCCGGCGGCCTGAGTGGCCGTCCGTATGGCAGGTCGCACCGCGACGACCGGGCGCTGCGAGTGCTGGCCGACCACGGCCGCGGGATGACGTTCCTGGCCACCGACGGCGTGCGGCCGGGAAACGAGGGGCGCGAATACATCCTGCGGCGCATCATCCGGCGGGCCATGGCGGAGGGCTCCAGTATCGGGCTGAGCCCGGAGGCCATGCCGCAGCTCGCCGGCCAGGTGGCGGACCTGTGGGGCGACGCGTATCCGGAGCTTCGCGAGCGCGCCTCCGATGTCGCCGACGTCATCGGCACCGAGGCCGAGCAGTTCGCACGAACGCTGACGCAGGGCAAGCGCCTGCTGGACGACGTGATTGGCCGCTCGTCGGCGCAGGTGTCCGGTGACGACGCGTTCCGGCTGCACGACACGTTCGGCTTCCCGCTCGACCTGACCCTGGATGCGGCCGAGGCCGCCGGCCTGCAGGTGGATGTCGCGGGCTTCGAGCGGCTGATGGGCGACCAGCGCACGCGTGCCCGCGAGGCGCAGGTGCGCGAGCACGACGTGGCGGCATCACGCGCCGAGGCGTTGGCGGTGGCAGGGGAGCCCACGCAGTTCGTCGGCTATGACGAGTGGTCGACGCGCACCACCGTGACCGGTGCGGACGACTTGGGGAACGGCACGAGCGTGATCAAGATCGCGCAGTCGCCCTTCTACGCCCAGGGCGGCGGGCAGGTGTCCGATCGCGGCACGGTAACGGGTCCCGACGGTACGGGGGAGGTCGTCGAGATCTTCCGCATCGGCGACGACCAGGTGCTGCGGCTCCGCGTCACCGGGCAGATCGCGGTCGGCGACCAGGTGCAGGCGACCGTCGACGCGTCCACGCGCCGTGCAACGCAGGCCAACCACACCGCGACGCACGTGTTGCACTGGGCGCTGCGCGACATCTTCGGCACGACCACCCGCCAGGCGGGCTCCTACGTGGGTCCCGACAAGCTGCGGTTCGACTTCTCGCTGCGCGAGCGGATGAGCGAGGAGCAGCGCGCGCAGATCGAGCAGATGGTCGCCGCCCGCGTGGCCGAGGATACGCCGGTCGGCTGGCAGGTGATGGCGCGGGCCGACGCCGACGCGCTGGGCGCGATCGGGCTGTTCGGCGAGAAGTACGGTGATCAGGTGCGGGTGGTGTCTGCCGGTGACTTCTCCAAGGAGCTCTGCGGGGGCACCCACGTATCGCGCACCGGCGAGATCGGCGCGTTCAAGATCGTGGCCGAGGGCGGCATCGGCTCGGGGACGCGTCGCATCGAGGCGTTGACGGGCGACGGCGTGCTGGCCTGGTACCGCGAGCGCGAGCGGGAGCTCGCGGCGCAGCTCGCCGACCGTGAGGCCAGGGTCCGCGAACTCGAGACCGAGCTCAAGCGCGCCCGCAGCGGCCGCGTCGATGCCGCCGCGATCGCCGGGCAGGCGGTGGAGACGGGCGGGCTCGCGGTGCTCGTCCACGAGGTCGAGGCCGACGAGATGGACGACCTGCTCGCGGTCAGCGATCAGATCAAGGCCCGTCTGGGCGACGGGGCCACCATCGTGCTGGGCGCGCGGAGCGACGGCAAGGCGATGCTCGTGGCGAACCTGGCCTCCGCGGCGGTCGCGGCCGGGCTCCACGCGGGCGCGATTATCAAGCAGATCGCGCCGCTCGTGGACGGCAACGGCGGCGGTCGTGACGGGATGGCCAGGGCGGGCGGCAAGAACCCACAGGGCCTGGACGCGGCGCTCGAGGCGGCGCGGACGCTCATCGCGGAGCGGGCCGGCTGAAGGTCCTGGCCCTCGACCACGGCCGTGCGCGGACCGGCGTCGCGGTCAGCGATCCCACGGGGACGATCGCGCGGCCCCTGCCGCCGATCCTGAAGGTGGGGAGCCCGGCCGGCTGGGCGGAGCTCGAGCGCGTGATCGGCGAGACGGCTCCCGGCGTGATCATCGTCGGCGAGCCACGTCATCTGTCGGGCGCGCGCGGCGCCCAAGCGGGGGTCGCGACGGCGTTCGCCGAGACATTGCGCCGGCGCGTGCCGATTCCGGTGGAGCTCGTGGACGAGCGGCTGACGACCGTGGAGGCGACGCGGCGCGCGGGTGAGTCGGGCAGCGCGACCAGCGTCGACAGCCTGGCGGCGTGCGTCCTGCTCGAGACGTTCCTGGCGCGCCGGTGAGCGGCCGCGGGGAGTGGGAGCGGCGCGACGTCGTCCGTCGCGAGTCGCGTCGTCGCGGCCAGCTGCGCTTCGTCGTGGTGCTGGTGATCGTCGCGGGGACGATCGCGGCGGTGGTGGTCGCGCTGCAGCGGCGTGGAGCGGGCACCGCGGTCGCGCCGATTGCCACGGCGCCGCCGCCGGTGCCGCTGACGTTCCCCGAGGGGCTGCGCCGCGAGGACATGGCGCGTCTGCTCGACGAGAAGACGAAGCTGTCGGGGCAGGAGTACCTGGCGGCGACGGCCGCGGGTCCTCAGGGCGCCGAGCGGGCCGGTGTCGCGAAGCCGACATCGCTCGAGGGCTTCCTGTTCCCCGCGACCTACGAGATCGGGACCGAGACCACCGTGTCGTTCCTGGTCGAGCAGCAGTTGGCGGCATATGACGCCGCGATCGGGGGGGTCGACATGCGGTTTGCGAAATCACGCAATCTGACCCCGTACGAGGTGCTGATCATCGCGTCGATGGTCGAGCGCGAGGTCGCGGAGCCATCCGAGCGGCCGCTCGTGGCCGGCGTCATCTACAACCGCCTGAAGCGCCGGATGCGCCTGGACATCGACGCGACTGTGCAGTACGCGGTGGGGGAGTGGCGGGCGCTGACGGCGAAGGACCTGGCGAGCGACTCGCCGTACAACACCCGCAAGTTCGCCGGTCTGCCGCCCGGCCCGATCGCGAACCCCGGTCTCGCCAGCATCGAGGCGGCGGCGCGGCCCAAGGCGAGCGCGTTCATGTACTACGTGGCGCGGGAGGACGGGACCAACCGCCATTACTTCGCGAGCACGATCGACGAGTTCGAGACCCTGAAGCGCCGCGCCCGCGCAAACGCCGCCGCCGCGCC
Source organism: Miltoncostaeaceae bacterium (assembly GCA_046708705.1). Classification (GTDB taxonomy): domain Bacteria; phylum Actinomycetota; class Thermoleophilia; order Miltoncostaeales; family Miltoncostaeaceae; genus CALMEC01. Next base: position 10,083 of record JBKKDD010000136.1, read on the forward strand.
TTAAGGCGAGACCGAGAGCGAGGAGCTCCGGGTTCCCTCAGGGGGCGCGTGATCTCCCGGGTGCGAGCGGTGGCTCGGGGTACCCGTACCCGGAGACCACCAGTTGACGAACGGCTGCCACGCAGAGCGCGGCTCCCCCACCGGCGGCGGCGACAACTTGATCCGCGGTCGCGACGGCGGCACACGCCACCGGCCTTGGGTGACCCACCGCTGCATCGTGCGCACCGACGGCACCATCGACACCCCACCCCGATACGACGCGCGAAGCTCGTCGATAACCTGGCGGGGAGGCTCCCCGGCGGCGAACCGAAGCTCCGCCATGTACCGCAACACGGTCCGGGACTGCCTTTCTGGCGGGCGTCTGGGCGGCTTCGCTCGGCCCGAATGCTTACCCGGGTGATGCGCCGCCGGGTTCCCGGGTCAGAGGCGGTGTCGGAGGGCGGCGCGCATCACGTCGAGGGGGGCGTCGCGCCCGGTCCAGCGCTCGAATGCGGCGGCGCCCTGGTGGAGGAGCATTCCCAGGCCGTCGACCGTGCGGGCGCCGCGGGCGGCGGCGGCGTGCGACCAGGGTGTGCCACCCGGGCAGTAGACGAGGTCGTTGACGACCTGCCCCGGGCCCAGGCCCGCGAGCGGGAGCTCGGGCGGGCACTCGTCGGAGCCCATTCCCAAACTGGTCGCGTTGACGACGAGGGTGGCCTGTTCGGCCGCCGCGTTCAGCGCGGCCGCGTCGAACGGCACGACCCAGCCGAGCTCGGCGGCCTTCTCGGGGCTGCGATTGGATACCAGCAGGCGCCCGCCCCGCTGCGCGACCGCATGGGCCACCGCCCTTCCGGCGCCGCCTGCGCCGATCAGCAGGACCACCCCCGCGGCCACGTCATCGGGCACGGCCTCATCGAGCGCCCGCTGAAACCCCTCGGCGTCGGTGTTGTGGGCGTCGAACCCGCCCGCTCCGTCGGGCACCAGCGTGTTGGCCGCGCCGATCGCCCGTGCCGCGTCCGAGACCGACGCGCAGTGCTCCATCACCGCCTGCTTGTGAGGGATAGTGACGTTGAGACCGCAGCAACCCACGGCGGCGAGGCCGGCAAGGGCCTCACCCACACCCTCGGGCGCGACGGGGAAGGCCAGATAGGCCCAGTTGAGGCCGACCGCCTGGAACGCCGCGTTATGCATCGCCGGCGACAGGGAGTGCGACACCGGCGACCCGATGATCCCGGCGAACCGCGTCGCTGCGTCGAGTGAGGTCACGACACGGAAACCTAGTCGAGCGGCATCGAACGCAGGGCAGAATGGCGGGCGCCCGGGTGAGCGCCCGCCCTCCCCGCGTTAGCGCTGAGCGTCGAGCGCGGCCAGGCGGGCGCGGATGTCAGCGAGGATCCGGGCGGGATCGTCGTCCGCGTCCATCACCGCCGATGCCGTGGCCTGTACGGCGTGCTCGGGTGCGAACTCGGGCGCGTCGTGCTGGTGACCGTCGGTGTCGTAGCCGTTCGACGATGCGCGGTCGGGAAACGTTGGCGCGGGATCCGCGGCGACGACCGGCTCGTGGACCTCGACGGGCTTCTGCGGGGCGACGATCTCCTCGTGCGCCTCGACCACGACGGGCTCGATCACCTTCGCCGGCTCGGCCGTGGCCGGCTGCTCGACCTGCTGCGTGGCCTCTCCGGGCGCGACGCCGGCGAGCCACGATGCCTCGAAGTAGCCGTCCTCGGACTCCGTGATCTCCGACGCCTCGGGCTCGGGTGCGACCTCAACCTCTGGCGCGATGTCCGCGCTCGCGACGACCTCCTCTTGCTCGACCGGCGTCTCGACCAGCGACTGAGACGCGGCGGCACCGAAGCGCAGGCGCACGCCGTGGCCGTCGGCGCTCGGCTCGATGAGGAGGTCCAGCGACTGACCGGATGCTGCGAGGCCCGCCAGGTCGAGCACGACCGGGCTGTTGGGGCCGCCGATCGCGCCACCCCAACCGGCGGGTGCGGATGGCCGCGGCTCGAAAATCTGGGCGGCGACGTCGGTGTCAGGGGTCTCCGAGACATCCCATGCGCCCGGCGCGTCGTCGTCCCACGCGGTGAGGGGGACGTCGAAGCTCTCGGCGGGCACGTCATCGGTCAGGTCCGCCTCCGGCAGGTCGAATGCGGCTTCGGGGGCGATATCGAAGGTGGGCTCGTCGTTTTCGGTGGCGACGATCTCGGCGACTTGGATGGCCTCGGGCGCCTGGTCCCAAAGCGGCTCCTCGTCCGGGTCGCTCCAGATGCCCTCGATGTCCACGGGCGCGGCGGCGACGGGCGCGAGCTCCTGCTCGGCCTGCGGCCGGACCTGCGCCTCGACCTCCGACTCCTCCTCGAAGATCGCCCATGCGTCGTCTTGCGGGCTGTTCGCGTCGCTCCAGCGCTCCACCGGCTGGGCGGTGTCCGCCCACTCCTCGATCTCGGCCAGCGCGGCGTCCTCCTCATTCGTCAGGATGGCGGGCAGCTCGATCGCCCCGGTGTCGTCGTACTGCGCCATGGGGGCCTCGTCGTAGATCGGCTCAGGCTCGTGCAGCTCGGGAAGCGGGTCGAACGCATCGGGGTCGAAGCTCGACGCCAACTCGCCCGGCGAGGGCCACCCCGGCTGCGCGACGAACGGGCCGGCGTCGTCCGCAGGGTCGTCGTACAGGTACATCGCGTCGTCGGCGGTGACCGCGGCGGGCGCGGGGACCGGCTCGGGCGCGGGGGCGGCGACCGCGATCTCACTGACGGGGGCCTCGGCGACGGGCGCGACCACGACCTCGGGGACGCTGGTGTCAGACACAAGCGGCGTCGACTCGCCGCCCATGGCGTGGGCGGCCTCGGCGGCCAGCTTGCGACGCTTGCGGCGGGGAGCCGCCTGCTCGGCCTTCGCGCGGCCGCGACGCTTGGGCACCTTGACCGCGGGGGCCTCGCTCTGCTCGCTCGGGGACGCGGCGGCCTTCCGCCGACGCGACGAGATGACGAGCAGTAGGGCGATCAGGCCGACCGCCGCGACGACTCCGACCCGGTAGATGAGCGTGAGTTCCTCGATGAACTGCATGGTGTCGCGTCCTCTCCAGACAGCGCGGTGAAATTACGTCCAGACATTCATCGGCGTCCCGGGCCGGCACTTGAGTCGCGGGGCGAATCGCTGCGCGGCGTCCGCTCCGCCGTCACGACGGCTCGGTGGACCCCTCGCGCGCGTTGGTGCTCGCCGCGGGCATCCCGCCCCTCACGCGCAAAAACCCGTGCTGAGGTAAAGGTCAGGGGCACGAACGCCGATCCATCCGGGGTGAGCAACATCCAGACGACCTCCCAGCGTCAGGCTCCTGCGGCTGCCAAGTCGCCGCAGACTCCTGCAGCGGCGCAGAACGGAGCCGCCCGGGGCCCCGTGCGCGGTGTGCCGATGGGCGAGGCCCTGATCCGCCTCGGCTTCGTCAAGCCCGAGGACGTGGAGGCCGCCCTCGCGAGCCAGGCAACCGACCGCCGCAAGCTCGGCGAGATCCTGGTGGCGTCCGGCAAGGTCAGCAAGGACCAGATCGACCGTGCCATGGCCCTGCAGATGGGCATGGGCGTGTTCAACGCCCAGGACGGGGTGGACCCGTCGGTCGCAACGCTCGTCGACGAGCGCACCGCTCGCCGCTACCAGGCGATCCCGGTGCGCTTCGACGCCGACTGGATGCTCGTCGTCGCGATGGTCGACCCGACCAACCTGCACGCCGTCGACGACTTGCAGGTCGTCACCGGCCACACAATCCGTCCCGCGCGAGCGACGTCCGAAGAGGTCCAGCAGCTCCTGGCCAGCACGTCGCGCCTGGACGACATCGTGGGAATCGTCGACGACGATTTCGTAAGCGGCGACGGCCCGGACGACATC
>JBKKDD010000137.1:0-6337 GCA_046708705.1 Miltoncostaeaceae bacterium
CTCTTCTTCGTGCTGCGGGACTTCTCCCGCGAGAAGGTCGGTGAGGCGGACCTCTCGTTCATGTGGATCATCCCGGACATCTCCGAGGAGTTCCGCAGTATGGGGTGGACGGCGATCATCGTCGCGATCATCTACGGGGGATCCCAGCTCCTTGCGACCGAGGTCTCGATGGCGACGACGCCGCAGACCAACGAGTGGCAGCGCAAGCTCTTCCGTGTCATGCCGATCTTCATCGTCGGCGGCCTGTTCTTCTACCCCAACATCCCGGCCGGGCTGGTCCTCTACTGGATGACGACCAACCTCTGGACCGGCGGGCAGCAGGTCGTGCTGAAGCGGCGCCTTGGGCCGCGTAAGATAATTACGGTCCCACAGGCCGACGGCGGAGCCGTACCTGCACCCGCCGCCGCGGTGACGGCCAAGTCCGGCAGCGGAGGTGTCGGGGCGACGAAGGCGAAGCCCGGCGTCAAGACTCCCGTCAAGCCGAAGCCCAAGCCTGCGGTTACGGCCGAGCCCGCGCCTCCCGCAGGCAACGCCACACCCGTCCGCCGCACGCCGGCGGCGAAGAACCAGGCGTCTACCCAACGACGAAGGCCCCCCAAGAAGCGATGAGCGACCCACGGATCGTCCTGGAGGCGCTGTTCGAGGCCGTGCTTGACGGCATGGACCTGGACGCGGAGCTCACGGTGAGCGAAACCGCCGACGGCGAGTTCGCGGTGGTCATGGACGGCGAGGGGCTCGACGCCCTGATCGGCCGGGACGGCGCGGTCATCGACGCGCTGCAATACCTCGCCCACCAGAGCGTGCTTCGCGCCGGAGGGGGTGAGCCGCGGCGGGTCAGCGTCGACGCGGGTGGCTACCGCGACCGCCGCCGCCAGCAGCTTGTGCGCCTGGCCGAGCACGCCGCCGCCGAGGCGATCACCCATGGCGAGGAGATCGAGCTCGACGCGATGACCCCGCACGATCGGCGCATCGTCCACATGGCGCTGGCCGACCGCACCGACATCGAGACGCGGAGCGAGGGCGACGAGCCCAACCGCCGTATCGTCGTGCTCCCCGCGGCTCAGCCCGACTGACACGCCACCTTGACCGACGTTTCACGTGAAACATCCGGCGCCGGGCGTCGTTAGGACACGCTTGGCCCGGGAACCGTTTGCTGGAACGGGATCGCGGACGGCGAGATGACACCTCCGTACACCGCGCCCGTGGCGCCCGTGTCGCGGCTCATCGCGACGTGTGCGGGGATGGGCGTGTCCCTGACGCCCGCGATCGCAGGGCACATGATCGCGTTCCTCGATCAGATGGCGCTGGAGCCGCAGAACCTGACATCAGTCGACGTGCTCGCGGACGGCGTCGACCGACACCTGTCCGACAGCCTCAGCGGGTTGGTGCTGGCCGCGGTTCGTGATGCCAATGCGATCGTCGATCTGGGGAGCGGTGGCGGCTTTCCCGGGGTGCCACTCGCGATCGCGCGTCCGGAATGTGCGGTCACATTGGTCGAGAGCGAGCGCGCCAAGGCCGAATGGCTCGCGCGCGCCACGCGTGATTTGCCTAACGTACGCGCAGTGGCCGACCGTACCGAGCATCTGGCGCGCGAGGAGCGCGAGCAATGGCCGGTCGCGACCGCGCGTGCGCTCGCGCCGCTCCCGACCCTGGTCGAGCTGGCGGCGCCGCTGATCGCGTCCGGCGGGACGCTCGTGGCCTGGCGCGGTCCGCGTGACCTCGCCGAGGAGCGGCGGGCGGCCGACGCGTGCACGCTGCTCGGCCTGAGGCCGGGTCCCGTGACCACCGTGCGCCCGTTTCCCGGCGCCGAGCGGCACCTGCACGAGTTCCGGAAGGTCGCGCCCACGCCGGAGCGGTTCCCGCGACGCCCCGGACGTGCATCCAAGCGCCCGCTTGCGTGATCTACGCCGTCGTCAACCAGAAGGGCGGGGTCGGCAAAACCACGACCTCGGTCAACCTGGCGGCGTGCCTTGCCACGGCGGGGATGCGGACGCTGCTCATCGACATCGATCCGCAGGCCAACGCCACGAGCGGATTGGGGATCGTGCGGCCGGAGCCGACGATGGCCGACGTGTTGCTGGACGGCGTGTCGATCACCGAGGCGATCATCCCAACGCGCGTCGAGGGCCTCGATATCGCCCCATGCGCCCCTGATCTGGCCGGGGCGGCCGTCGAACTGCCCGGTCGTGACGCGCGCGAGCACCTCCTCGCGCGCGCCCTTGCCCCGATCGCCGACGACTACCGCTTCGTCTTCCTGGACTGTCCGCCGTCACTCGATCTGCTCACCGTCAACGCGCTGACGGCGGCGCAGCGGCTGATCGTCCCGGTCCAGTGCGAGTTCTACGCGCTCGAGGGCCTGACGCGGCTGCTCGAGACCGTGACCGCGGTCCAGGGCTCACTCAACCCCGCGCTGCGCGTCGCGGGAATGCTGATGACCATGCACGACCCGCGGACCCGCGTCAGCGGCGAGGTCATTGCGGAGGTCCGCCGCCACTTCGGCGACCTCGCCTTCCACACCGTCATCCCACGTAACGTGCGGCTCGCCGAGGCGCCGTCCCATGGAGAGCCGGTCATCCGCTATGACCCGGCATCGTCCGGGGCGACCGCGTACACCGCTGCCGCCGGAGAGGTCGTCGCTCGTGACTGAACACCCCCCACAACGCCTGGGCCGCGGGCTGGCCGCGCTTCTTGGAGGCCCGGCACCCGCGGGTGTCACCGCAGCGGGAGGTTTGCTGGAGCTCGACGTTGCGGCCATACGCCCCAATCCCAAGCAGCCACGTCGGCGTTTCGACGAGGCCGCATTGGACGCCCTCGCCGAGTCGCTGCGCTCGAGCGGACTGGTCCAGCCCGTCGTCGTGCGGCCCGTGGGCGACGGCGGCTACGAGCTGATCGCGGGCGAGCGACGCTGGCAGGCCGCCCAGCGCGCCGGACTGACCCGCATCCCCGCGCTCCTGCGCGACGCGGCCGAGCGGGAGCGGTTGGAGCTGGCGCTCGTCGAGAACGTGGTGCGGGAGGACCTGAACCCGATGGAGCTGGCCAACGCCGTTGCGGCCCTGGTCGAGGACTTCGGGCAGACGCATGCGTACGTGGCGAGCACCCTCGGCCGCAGCCGCCCGGCCATCTCCAACCTGCTGCGTCTGTTGGAGCTTCCGGACGTCGTTCAGGAGCTCGTCCGGGACGGCCGTCTCAGTGAGGGTCACGCCCGCGCGGTGCTGATGGTCGACGGCGCGCGCGCGCGCCGGGAGCTGGCCGAACGGGCCGTGACCGGCGGGCTGTCGGTTCGCCAGATCGAGGCCGCCGCCCGGGCGGGGGCCGCTCCGCCTCGCCGCGCCCGTGCCGATGCGGAGCACTCTCCGCTCGCCGACCGTGCGGTCGATGCGCTGTACGGCCTGTTCGAGGCCCCCGTCCGCGTGCGCCGCCGCGCGGGGTCGGACGAGGTCGTCGTCGAGCTCCGCTTCGCCGACGAGGACGCCCTGCGCAGGGGCCTCGACCGCTTGCCCTGACAGCCGGCCGCGCGTTTGAGAACACCGGGCGGGCGGCACGGCCACGGCAGAGCCGTCGCTTCAGGCCTTCCCGCGCTTCGGAGATCTCGACGTGCCGGAGCTGTTGAGGGCGACTGCATGGCGCACGAGCGCCGTGAAGGCGGTGGCGTCGACTTCCTCGCCTTCGTGGATGTCGATCGCACGGCGTGTGTTTCCGTCGAGACTCGAGTTGAAGAGACCGGCCGGATCCGCCAGCGCCGCGCCCTTGGCGAAGGTGAGTTTTACCACTTTTTTATATGATTCGCCGGTGCAGACGATGCCGTCGTGCGACCACGTCGGGGTGCCCCTCCACTTCCACTCCTCGACGACGTCCGGGTCCGCCTCGTTGATGAGGGCGCGCATCCTCCGGAGCGTCTCTCCGCGCCAGTCCCCGAGCTCGACGATCCTCACCGAGATCAGCTCCGATGCCGACCGTTCCTGGCTCGTGCCCGACTCGTTCATGTTCTCGTTCCCCTCCGAAGCATGCGATTCGCCGGAGCTCAACCGTGGGTCTCGAAGTGGGCGATCGTGGACTCGAACCACGGACCTCATCCTTATCAGGGATGCGCTCTAACCGCCTGAGCTAATCGCCCGCTCGCATGCCCGTATGCCGCAACGTCCGACGCGGCACCGGTGCTCGGCGGCTCGCAACGGTATCACCGAACCGGCCGTGCGGACAACCGCCAGAGTGTTCCTATAATGGATCGACAGCCTCATCCACAGCGACGGAGCGTTCCCCGACCATGCAGGAGATGGTGATCTACGGCGTCAGCTTCGACATGGTCGGCAAACAGCCGATCGTGTTGCTGAAGACCGTGGCCGGAAACACCTTCCTGCCGATCTGGATCGGCCACGCCGAGGCGGCCTCGATCCTGATGAAGCTGCAGGGCACCGACACGCCGCGGCCCATGACCCACGACCTCGCCACCGCGATCATGCGGGAGTTGAACGCCCAGGTCGCCAAGATCACGGTCACGGAGCTTCGTGACAACACCTTCTACGCGCTCATCACCCTGCGTTCCGACGCATCCGAGTTCGAGGTCGACTCACGCCCGTCCGACGCGATCGCCCTGGCGGTGCGCGCCAATGCCCCGATCTTCGCAGCCGACCAGGTGATCGAAGACAGCGGAATCGAGTTTCCCGACCAGCCCGAGGCCATCGAGACCGAGGACGTCGTCGCCCAGTTCAAGGAGTTCCTCGAGAACGTGACCCCCGAGGACTTCGCCCCGGAGCAGTAGGCGGATGCGAGCTCGCGGGCGCAGCGGGAGATGTGCTCCTCGACACACGCAGTGTCGCTCGTGGCCTACTGCGTGCCCCGTATGACGACATCGCCACGGACCCCGTCCGTGTCCGTGTGGGTATCGCGAGCGGTGACGTGCGCGACGTCGCCGTCGCCCGGTGCAGGGAGTTCCTCGAGCAATTCACGCCCGACGATTTCGCGTCGACGCGGGAGCGCCCGCCCCCGGTCAGTCCTCGGCGGCGGTCTCGCGCTTCGTGAGCTCCAGCAGGTGTGCGTAGAGGTCGCCCAACCCCTCCGCCGAGAGCGGGCCGCCGTTCGCCTGCTGCAGGAACCGGTGCATCCACTCCTCGCGCGACGAGTCGACGAAGGCGATGCCCTGCTGTTGCTTGTAGGCCCGCAACCGCGCGACCAGCTTCAGGCGGGCGTTGACCGCCGCGATCAGCTTCAGGTCGTTGTCGACGATTTGATCGCGCATCTGGCGGATCAGCGCGTCCTGGGCTGGGTCGGGCACGGCGGTTTGTGTCATCTGTGATCCAATCGGTCCGCCCGATCGTAGACAATGAGCAGATGATCGGTCGGCGAACCTCGGAGGATCGGGCACGGCTGGCGGACGAGGACCTGCTGGTCCACGTCGCGGATGGTGACGAGCGCGCGTTCGAGGTGCTGTACGACCGGCACGGCAAGGTGGCGTGGTCCTTGGCCTACCGGCTGATCGGTGAACATGGAGCGGCGGAGGATCTGGTGCAGGAGGTGTTCTTGGCGGTCTGGAATCAGGCGGAGCGGTACTCGGTCGCCAAGGGGAGCGTCCGCACCTGGATCCTCGCCATCCTGCACAACCGCGCGATCGACCGGCTGCGCCAAAGCGCCGCGGGTAAGCGGCGCCAGGAGGCCCTGGAGCACGTCGCGGCGGTCGCACCCGACGCGCCCGACGCCGCCGACGAAGCGCTGGACCGGGTCGCCGCAGGCGAGCTGGTCACCGCGCTCGGCGAGGTCCCCGACGATCAACTTCAGGTGATCCGTCTGGCCTACTACGGCGGATACACCCACCACGAGATCGCCGAGATGCTGTCCGTGCCCTTGGGCACCGTCAAGAGCCGCATGCGCCTGGGTTTGGAGCGAATGCGACGGACCCTCGATCCAGGGATGGTGGGGACGTGAAGGATCACGACGCCTTGCGCGAGTTGATCCCGCCGGTCGCGCTGGGCGCGGCCACCGAGCAGGAGCAACGCGACCTCGAGCGCCACGCCGCCACCTGCCACGACTGCCGCGCAGAGCTCGACGGATTGCGCGCGGCGGCGGCGGGCCTGGCGCTGCAGGTGCCACAGATGGATCCCCCGGCGGCGCTCAAGGTCAGGATCATGGACGCCGTGCACGCCGAGGGCGTCTCGCGCGCCCCGGTCATGCCCGCGCGGCGGCGATGGGCGGGACGCTGGCCCGCGCTCGCCGGCGCCCTTGCGGTGCTCGCGGCCGGGCTTCTCACCTGGAACGTCGTCCTCCAGGACGACGGTGCGGCCGATCGCCGGATCGCGTTCGCCGGCGCCATCGACGCGACGGTCTCGGGCCAGGTCGTCATCAA
>JBKKDD010000138.1:0-8614 GCA_046708705.1 Miltoncostaeaceae bacterium
CACGCCGATCGCGGGCGCGCCGCGCACGACCATCGTCTTGATGGCGTCGACCACCTCGGGCCAGGTGCGCAGCGTCACGGTCACCAGCTCGCCCGGCAGGCGGGTCTGGTCCAGCATCCGGACCTCCCCGTCACCGAGCGCCAGGATGTCGTGCGGCGCGAGCCCCGATGGCGGCGCCGCGGGGCTCATTCCTGCGGTGGCTAGGCGGTCCGGCCGTTAGGGGTATTGGCCAGGCCGTCCTTGAGCTTGTCGATCATCGCGATCGGACCCGGGTCGACCTGGCGCAGGCATGCCAGGTACAGCGAGGCGTAGTCGCCCAGGAGCACCAGGTCCAGCATCCGCGCGAGCGCGCCGCGGCCCTCGGCGTCGATGGGCGTGACGCCCTCGACGAACGGGTCGACGAGGGCGGCGGTCAGACCGAACCGGCGCTCCACCTGGCGGTGGTTGCGCGGATCGCGGAGCAGGATCACCCGGGTGCTCGCGCCCTGCGCCCCGATCCCCTCGATGCCGACGATCTCGTTGTGGTTGTGCTCGGGCAGGCGCGCGCAGTAGGCAGGCACCTTGGCGTTCTCGTTGAGCTGGCACTTCCACCGGTAGGCGATCGGCGCGGTGATCTCAGCACCCCAGATGAGCGGCAGCCGCTCGTTCAGCATCGACGCGACCTGCTTGGCAGGGTTGTCGGCCTCGGGCGTGCCGGGACCGTAGTCGCGCACCGCCGCGGCCAGCATCTCACGCGCCTCCACCAGCTCGGACTCGAGCGGCGGAAGCACCTCGAAGCGCTCCAGCACGACGAGCGTCGCGGCCAGCATCTGCACGAGCGCCGCGCGCGGCATCGGCGACGGCGGCACCTGCACGAGCGGCACACCGCGCGGCGCGTAGTAGTCGGCGAACCGGCCGCCGGTCGAGATGCCGATCGCCGGACAGGTCCGGTCGATGGCGTCCATCATGCAGGTCAGGGTCTCCTCGGTGGTGCCAGAGAACGACGAGCCGATGACCAGGGTGTCCTCTCCCACCCACCCGGGCAGGTAGTAGTCGCGTACCACCTGCACGGGGCGGCGCAGCCGCTCCCAGTACGCGCCGACGATCAGGTCGCCGGCGATGGCCGAGCCGCCCATGCCGCAGATCGCGACGTTCTTGACGGCATCCGCCGGGAACGGGATGTCGACGGCGCGCGCGCTCGCCAGCGCCGCGTCGAACTGCTCGACCGCGCGGCCGGTCTCGGCCACCAGGCCGAGCGAATCGATGTCGAGAATAGCCGGGTGATCGAGCAGGCTCACCGTGTATCGCCCCCCTGGTTCGAAGTCTCCACGTGCGCGCCGGTTGGGATCACCGCCGCGCCGACCGCCACGTCGGCGGCGATCGTCGCGCCGTCCCCGATGACCGCACCGTGGCCAATCCTGGCACGATCGCCGACCACGACGTCGGCGCCCAGGACCGCACCCTCGATCCGGGCGTCACGGCCGATGCGCGAGCGCGTGCCGACGACGCTGCGAGTCACGGTCGCCCCGGACGCCACGACGGCCTCGGGACCAAGCGTCGCGCCGCCATCGACGTGTGCGTCGGGGGCCACCTGCGCGCCCGGCCCGACATGGCAGGGGCCCGTGGGCGTCTCGGTGCCGACCACGCCGGCCAGCACGTCCAGGTGCGCCTGCAGGTAGGACTCCGGGGTGCCGATGTCGCGCCAGTAGCCGGCCCCGACGAATCCGGCCAGCCGTCCGGCCCGGGCGAGGCCGGGGAACACGTCCCGCTCGATCGAGCACGCCTGGCCCGCGGGGATGGCGTCCAGCACCTCCCGCTCCAGCAGATACGTACCCGCGTTGATCAGGAAGGGCTCGCCCGGACGCAGTTGATCGGGGTGGGGCTTCTCCAGGAATTCCTCGACCCGGCGGTCGGGGTGCAGCCGCACCAGCCCGTAGCGGGAGGGATCGGTGACCGGGGTCAGGGCGAGTGTCCCCGCCACCCCGCTCGCCTCGTGCGCGGCGACCAGGGCGGCCAGGTTCAGGTCGGTCAGCACGTCGCCGTTCAGCACCAGCACCCGTCCGTCGCCCAGCAGCGCCTCGGCGTTCTTGACCGCACCGGCCGTGCCGAGCGGCACCGGGTCCACGACGTAGCGCAACCGCATGCCGACGCCGGTCCCGTCGCCGAAGTGGCCTTGGAGCGCCTCGGGCAGGTAGCCGCACGAGAAGATCACGTCGTCGAACCCGAACCGGCGCAACTGGTCCAGTTGGTGGGCGACGAACGGCCGGTCGACCAGCGGCATCATGGGCTTGGGGCGCGTGTCGGTCAGGGGGCGAAGGCGCGTGCCCTCGCCGCCCACCAGGATCACCGCGGTCGTCACGCCCGGCCGATGCCCTCGTAGATGAAGCCCGCGTCGCGCATGGCCTGCGGGTCGAGCGCATTGCGGCCGTCGATCAGCACGCGACGGCTCATGGTCGGCGCGAGCTCGGGCCAGTCGAGCTCGACGATCTGCCGCCACTCGGTCACCAGCACCACCGCGTCGGCGTCCGCGACGGCCGCCGCCGCGCTCGTGCAGAGATCGACCCCGCGCAGCCGCTCGCCCGCGGCGCCGTTCGCCACCGGATCAAAGGCGCGCACCCGCGCGCCCTCGGCCAGCAGACGGGCGGCGAGCACCAGGCTGGACGCCTCGCGCATGTCGTCGGTCTCGGGCTTGAACGCGAGCCCCAAGAGCGCGACCGTCGCGCCCTCGAGCGACCCCAGGTGCTTGCGCAACTTGCCGATGACGCGCCGCTTCTGCAGCTCGTTGACCTCGATCACCGAGTTCAGCAACTGAAAGTGGTACCCCGAGTTGCCGGCCAATTGCTTGAGCGCCGAGACATCTTTTGGGAAGCAGCTCCCACCGAAGCCTATGCCCGCCTTGAGGAAGGCCGTGCCGATGCGCTGGTCAAGGCCCATGCCCCGCGCGACGGTGACCACGTCCGCGCCGACCTCCTCGCAGACGTTCGCGATCTCGTTGATGAAGCTGATCTTGGTCGCCAGGAACGCGTTGGAGGCGTACTTGACCATCTCGGCGGTGGGCACCGTGGTGCGGATGATCGGCGCGCCGAGCGGCTCGTAGAGCTCCGCTACTCGGTCGCCGTCGTCAGGGCGGAACTGGCCGATCACCACCCGGTCGGGCTTGAGGAAGTCCGCGATGGCCGCCCCTTCCTTGAGGAACTCGGGATTGGAGCAGTACCCGACCACGCCGAGGCCTCGGGCGTCGAGCTCGGCGCGCACGCGCTCGCCGGTCCCGACCGGGACCGTGCTCTTCATGATCAGCACGTGGCGCGGATCGGCGCCGGCCGCGGCCAGCTCGGCGATGAAGCCCATGACGCGCGACAGGTCGGCGTCACCCGAGTAGGTGGGCGGCGTGTCGATCGCGATGAAGATCAGGTCGGCGCGCTCCAGCAGACGGTCGAGGTCGAGCGTGAAGTCCAGGCGCGATCGGTTGTCGGCGATCAGCTCCTCAAGGCCCGGCTCGTAGATCGGAATCTTGCCGTCGTGCAGCGCCGCGATCTTGGCCGAGTCGATGTCGCGCAGCGTCACCTGGTGGCCGAGCGAGGCCAGGCATACACCCGTGACCAGACCGACGTAGCCGGCCCCGATGATCCCGACGCGCGCTATGGGGTCCTGCTCGTTTCCGAAACGCGGATCGCGGTGTCGCGCTGACCCTTCTTCGCCCGGACCTTGCCGGGGCGCACCATGTAGCGCTTGATGTCCCGGATCGTCGTGGCGCTGACCGAGTCGTCCAGGGCGTTGCTGATCCAATAGGTCATCCCACCGCGTTGCCACAGGAGCCGCTGCATGCTTTTTCCGTTGTAGAAGGTGGTGTTGCCCTGCTTGTCGCAGCAGTTGCCGGTATCGACGATCGGGGGGTTCTTCATCCCGGTCTGGGTGATCGTCATATAGCGGGTGCCGCCCAGCTTGGAGAAGCCCGGTAGTTGTACCACGATCGTGAGCGCGTTCGGCTGCCCACGGCTGCCGCGATCGACGTTGTAGAGGCGGATGTACCTGACCTGTGAGCCGGGCGGCAGGTGCGTCGGCACGAGCAGGTCGAGGCCCGATGCGCCCCGCGCGGTCTGGACCGCTCGCCGCAGGCTGGTGGTGAACACGGTGTCGGGCTTCTGCGGGGCGGCCTTGGCGGGCCGAGCCGGTGGTGCCACACCGCCGTAGTTGCCGCCGACGATCACCACGACATCCGCGTCGGTCGGCTGCCCCGCCCGGCGCTGGCCCAGGTTGGCGCCCGGCCCGAGCAACGCTTGCACCGCCTTGGCCTCGTTGCGCTTGCCCTCGGCGTAATAGACCGAGGTCGTCGGGTAGAAGTCATCAGGGGCGTCACCGGCGAAGTAGGTCTTGTAGCCGCGGCGCTCCAAAGCCAGGGCGGCTTTGGTGCCGACGCCGAGTTTCTTACTGCCGTTGAAGACCGATACCACGACCTTGGAGGGATCGGTCGGCTTGACCACCGCATCGCTCTCGAACACCGGGTTCTTCCAGGTGTCGACGGCCTCGGCGATCAACTGCGGCGTTGTGACGACCACGGCGCCGCAGCAGGACGTACTCTGCTGGCCGATGTTTTTGACCTGCGTGCGGGCGACATGGTCCTTCTCGGTCTGCAGGCCGAACAGCAGGAAGTCCTTGAGCCGCGTGGTCGACTTGAGGCTGGTCGTGACCTCGTCGTGGATCGCGTCGATGATGTTGTTGAGACCGCGGGCGCCGCGCGTCTCGCGTTTGAGCGCGGTCAGGAAGGCCTGCTGGCGCGCGATACGACCGAAGTCGGTGTCGCCGTGGCGGTAGCGCACGTAGTCCAGCGCGTCGAAGCCGTTCAGCTTCTGGTAGCCGGGTTTGATGTCGAGCTGCTCGAAGTTCTCGCCGGAGCCGCTGTTGTCGTTGAAGTACCAGCGGTCGATGTCCAGGTAGACGCCCCCGGCATCGTTGACCAGGCGCCGGAACGCCTCGAAGTCCACGTTGAAGAAGTGATGGATCTTCTCGCCCGTCAGCTGCTCGACCGTCTGGATGGCCAGTTTGTAGCCCCCGAACGAGTACGCGGCGTTGATCTTGTTCTGGCCGTACCCGGGGATCGGAACGTAGAGGTCACGTGGGAACGACAGCATCGAGATGAAGTTTCCCTTGATGTCCAGCCGCACCAGGATGAGGGTGTCGCCGCGACCGTTGTCGCCACCCTTGCCGGCGCGCTTGTCCGAGCCGATGACGAGGATGTTCCACGGCTTCTCGCCCAGGCTCTTGGGCTCCTGGGCCAGGATCTTACGAGCCTCGACGACCTCCGGCGCGTTGTTGAGGTCGTTGGACAGCGCGCGGTTGGCGACGCGCTCGGCGAACAGGAGGCCCGAGCCGCCGAGCGCCATCAGCGCGGCGAGCGACCACAGCAGCGCGCCCAGGACCGGCCGGCGGCTGCGCGGGTTGGAGTAGTAGGTCGCGTCGCGGTGGTCGAGCGGGCGCTCGGGCGGGTCGATGGCGCTCACGCGGCGCTCACCCCCAGTGGCCGGTCGATGATGCGTCCGGCGACGAGGCCGGCGAAGTCCACCAGCGCGCGCCGGTACGACGCCAGGCACGCGACCTCGACGTACTCGGCGGGGCCGTGGTGGCCGGCGCCGCGCGGGCCGAACTCGACGGCGGGGACCCCGGCGGCCAGGAAACCGACGGCGTCGGATGCGCCGTCGCGGCCGACCGACGTCGCGGTCGGCTCGTAGGACCCGATCGCCCGCAGCAGCAACTGTACGAACGGGTCGGCGGGATCGACATACGCGGGCGGACGCTGCACCAGCACCTCAACCCGCCAGTCGCCGAGCCCGCGGATCTGCGCCAGCACCTCGTCGGGGTCTTGCCCCGGCAGGTAGCGCACATCGATGTCGAGGCGGCAGTGGTCGGCCACCTTGTTGATGGCGTCGCCGCCATGGATGCGCCCCAGGTTGATCGACGGGCGGGTGAACAGTTCCGTGGAGCCCGACGCGAACGGCAGCGCCTCGATCTGGCGGTAGCGGTCGACGCCCGCCAGGATCGCCGACTGACCGAGCCACGGGGTGGAGCCGTGCGCGGCGACGCCCTCGATCTCGGCCCGCAGCATCAGCACACCCTTGGCCTGAACCCCCACCTGCATGTCCGTCGGCTCGCCGCAGATCACGAAGTCGGCGCGAAGCCCCTCGGCGACGAGCATCTCGGTGCAGTTGGGGCCGGGCTCGGAGCGCTCCTCGTCCGGCACGACGACCAGCTCGACCACCGCGCCGCTCAGGCCCTTGGCCAGGTCCGAGGTCGCGAGCATCATCGCCGCGAGCGCCCCCTTCATGTCGTACGCGCCGCGCCCGTAGACCCGGCCGTCCTCGATGCGCGCCCGGTACTGGTCCTCGCGCCCCGGCACCACGTCCAGGTGGCCGTGAAGGATGATCCGCTGCGTGCCGGCGCCCACACGCGCGACGATGCAGTCGCGGTCCCCGAACGACCGTCGTTCCACCCGCGCGCCGCACCCCTCGAGCCAGCCCTCGACGAAGTCGAGTGCGGGGCCGAGACCTACGGGAGCCGCGGTGTCAAACGCGATCAGACGCTCTGTGAGCTGCACTTCGTCCAACCGGGCGATACTAGCGGAGCGCTCCTGAACACCCCCGCGCCCGCGTCCCCGCCGCCTGGGCAACGTTAACGTTCAGCAAAGCGTGCCTGACACGATTGATCCGCGATCCCTTTGCTCAGGCGCGATCGCGCGGCACGAAATCACCCTTCCGACATGCTCTCCGGGCGGAGATTGTGACATCGGCGCTCCCTCGGGTCAGGGGACCCGACGGCGGCGGGTGAACGGGGACGCGCGCAGGCCGGTGCCCGGCACGTGGTCGGGCCCGTCGATCTCGGGGACGGTGTTGATCAGGCTCCAGGCGCCCCAGGCACCCAGCAGGAGTGCGCAGGCGCCAAGGCTCCAGCGGATGCCGACCAGCTCGGCCAGCCCGCCCGCGGCCTGGGCGCCGATGGCGATCGGGCCGAGCACGACGAGCTGGTAGAGGCCAAGCATCCGGCCAAGCAGCTCGGGTGGGGAATTGAGCTGGATGGCGGCGTTGGTCGCGATGAACATCCAAATCCAGAACACCCCGCCCGCGAACATGGCGACGAGCGCCGGCCAGAACCACGGTGTGGCGGCCAGACCGCCCATGGCGAGCGCGAAAGCCAGGGTCGCGGTGGGCAGCGCGAGATGTCGCGGATAGCCCACGTCCGCGAGACGCGACAGGAGCCAGGCGCCGACCAGGGCGCCGCCGCCCATCACGCCGAGAAGGAGCCCCAGGCCGACCTCGCCCGCGTCATGCGTAGCGGCGACCACGGGCGCGAGCTCCTGGGCCGGGGCCGCCAGCGCGCCGAAGAGCGCCATGCCGAGCAGAAGGCGTCTGCTCGACCGGTCGGCGGCGGCGTAGCGCAGCGCCTCGCGCATCCGGCCGCGCGAGCCCGGGGCCGCGGGTGGAAATCCCGGCAGACCTACCAGGATCACGATCAGCACGACGAAGGACGCCGCGTTGACCGCGAAACAGACCGCCGGACCTCCCAGCGCGAGCATCACGCCGCCCAGCGTCGGTCCGGCCAGACGGGCGACGTTGATGCCCGCGGCGTTCAGCGCGATCGCCTCGGGCAGACGTTCACGCCCGGCGAGGACCCCCACCAGCGCGAGCATCGCGGGAAGCCCCAGCGCGAACCCGACGCCCACGACGAACGTCGAGACGTAGATCACGGCAGGCGTCGCGGCGTCCAGCGCGGCGAGCACCGCGAGCCCACCGGCCCCGACGGCCTGCACCGCGAACGTCACCATGCCCACGATCCGCCGATCGAACCGGTCCGCGAGCTGCCCCGCGTAGCCCGACAGGACGAACGCGGGTCCACGCGCAACGAGGGCGAGCGCCCCGACCGCCGCCGGGCTCTCGGTCAGGTCGTAGATCAGGAACCCCGCGCCGACAACCTGCAGCCACGACCCGGCGTTCGACACGAGGCTCGCCAACCAGAACCTGCGGAAGTCCCGTATCCGCAACACCGCCGCAAGCGCCATGGCAGCACAGTAACGCGCGCGCCGGCGTCGCCGCTTAGCTTGGGCTCACCCGCTGCATCCTGACCGTGGTCCGGCAGACCTCGCGGTCGCCGATCGCCCCGGTCGCGTCCAGAACGGCGGCGCGGTCCGATCGCGTGCGCACGGTGCATTCCAAACGCACGTCGATGTCCCAGCCGATGCGCCCCAGGTCCGCGTCGTCGAGGCCGGTCAGCACCCACAACGCCTCCGCCCTCGGCGTGGTCCGGGCAAGGCACAACCCCGCGCACTGGACCATCGCCTCGAGCAGGAGCGTCCCCGGAACGGTCGCGGGCCGCGCACCGGGGGCCGCTGCGCCGAGCTCGGTCCCAACCGGTTGCCACAGCGCTGCGGCGCCCGCGTCGCTCGCCCAGACGAGCTCGCGGATGAACCGAAACGGCGCCGGAGTCGTCATGCGCCGTCCTCCACCGGTCCGATGGTTGGGTCCGCCAGGCCCCGCGCCTCCAGGGCCTCCCCCACGCCGTGCGCCATGCGGGCCGCGGCCACGACGGTCGGCACGGCGAACGCGCGCAGGCTCCGCCCGAGCCCGCGCGCCCGTCGGGCATCCAGCAC
>JBKKDD010000139.1:0-3230 GCA_046708705.1 Miltoncostaeaceae bacterium
TCGCGAGCGCGGGTCGCAACCGCTCACCCAGGAGCAACTGCAGGTCGTCGATCGCAGGGAGGTCATGCGGATCGGCCAGCGCGACGACGAGCACGCCGTCCTCGTCCCGGCGCAGCGGCATCGCCAGGTACCGGCGCACCGACGCATCGTCGAGCAGACCGGCGAGCTCGGGATCGGGTGGAATCGCCAGGTCCACGTACTCGAGGCCCATTCGCCGCGCCAGCGCCTTTGCGACCTGCTCGGGGCTCAGGCGCTTCTGCGCGACCAGCAGCTCGCCGAGCTTGCCGCCCTCGGAGCGCTGATGGGCCAGCAGCTCGGCCAGCTCCTCGTGCGAGATCAGCCCCATCTCCAGCAGAACGCTGCCGAGGCGCGCTCGTGGAACGGTCGGGGTCGCGGGGATCGGGTGTGAGCTCATGGGGCGGAGGCGCCGGCGCGCGGGCTCAGGCAGCCCGACCCGCGCGGTCCTTGTACTCGGTTCATCGGCATCTGCACGGTGCAGCGTGAGGCCTGCCGCGACCAGCCTGGCCCGGTGTGCAACGCGCCACGTTAACGGGCTTCTGGGGTGGGATGTAACGCCTGCGTAAGCACCGGGGTCGATGTTTCACCGACGCCAACAACCCGAGGACACGTTCATGAGCACCCGAGCACCTGGAAACCGCACCTTCTCGTCTGGATCGCACTCCGTACGGGTCTGGTTGATCACCGTCCCGCTCGTCGTGATCGGCTTGGCGCTCGGGCTCTGGTTCGTCGGCGCGGTGCTCGCGTCGGGGTACTTGACGTCCATCGCCCTGAGTGTGCTCTGGTTCGTGGTCGTGGGTGTGCTGATCGTGCTGATCGCCAAGCGCCGTCCCGGCCTCACGGCGCCCATGCGCACCACGTTCCTCGTCGTCGCGGCGGCCTCAGCGGTCGGCTTCTACTGGACGAGCATCCGCGACGATCGGGTTGACGAGACCGTGATCACCGGGGTTGCCGCCAGCCGGCTTCCCTCGACGCCTCAGGCCGCTCCGGGCACGCCCGCTGCCCCACCGGCGGCCGCGACCAACGTCGAGGTGGCTCGCGGTGGGTTCCAGACCCGCGCGCACTCGACCCGCGGGACCGCCGCGGTGGTGGAACTGGCCGAGGGCGGACGGAAGCTGACGCTCACCGACTTCGCGACCGACAACGGCCCAGACCTGCGCGTGTACCTGGTTCGCGGGCGCGTGCAGAGCGACGGCGACGTCGACGACTACGTCGACCTGGGGCGGCTCAAGGGCAACGTCGGCAACCAGCAGTACACCGTTCCCGAGGGGATCGACCTGAGCGCCGACACCACGGTCGTGATCTGGTGTCGCGCCTTCTCCGTCAACTTCGGCCAGGCGGACCTGCGCGCCTCCTGAGCGGCTTGTCGGCCTGGGCGGTCTCGATCTCGTTCCGAGACAGTCCCCTTAACCGCCAAACCGGGCACGGGGCCCGGTCCGGAGGGGACATGAGATGAGACATCGTGAGCGCCGGGGGTCGACGCTCTGGAGGAGGCACCGGTCTGGTGCCGTTGCCGGCGGCGACGAGCGCCGCGGTGGATGGATGAGATCACGTTCCGCCGGGTGTCAAGGGTGAAACGGCCGGTGGTTGGTGACACTTTCTGTATCGGCTGCCGGTTCGATGAACGGGAGCGACGAGTAGTTTTTTGACACTTTCATAATATTTCCCGCCGATGGCGAGCCGCTGGCCGTTCTGCCGTGGCCGGCGGACTTGCCCTTTCGTGCGTCGCGGTCAAGAATCGGTCGATGCTGCGCAGGTTCCTCCACCGGGCCGACACCGGAGCGCTTCGCCGTGGACGCCTTGTCGTCCTGCTCGTCGTCACGATCGCCATGGCACTGTTCGGCACGTCGCTCTTGGTCCTCGCGCCCCACGTGTCGGACAGCACGCTCGGTCGGGGGATGTGGGTGATGTTCGTCGTGGTGGCGCTCAAGTTCCCGCTGATCGCGATCCTCTGGTCGTTCATCCGCCGCAACGCCGAGTGGCCGGGACGGCGGGTGGAATGGGGCGGCCAGGAGCTCGCCGCGATCCTGGCCCGGCTGACGGACGAGGCCCAGGCGGCCTCGACCGCCACGAACGGCGAAGCGCGGCTGACACATCTTTCGCGTGAGGCGTGGCACATCGCCGACAGCGTCTCCGGCGACGCGAAGGTGGACGCGTTGACGGTGGCGCTCGGCATCGACGAGCGCCTGATGGTGCACCGCACGCGACCGTCGGCGGGATGAGCGCCCCGGGGCTGCCGCCGGGTCCGCATTTGGACCTGCTGCTGGAGGCCCTGGACGCCGAGGCGGGCGCGCAGCGGGCGCTCTTGGAGGGTGATGCGCCGACCGCGACGCGGATGTTCCAGGCGGCGTCGCGCCGGTACCGGGCATCGTTCGAGTGTGCGCCGCCGGCCAGCTACGGGCGGCTGGTCGGGATGCTCAAGGCCGCGATCATCGCGGGCGATCCCGTCGACGCGGCGACGTTCGCCCGCCACAGCATGATCGCCGCGAACCCGTCGCCGACGGTCGGTTACGCGACGGCGATTGCCGCGCTGGTCGAGGGTGACGAGCCGACCGTGCGCGCCGGTGTCGCGATGATGCGTGGGGGCGACGCGCCATTCGCGCGCGCGGCCGACGCGATCGCCGCCCTGGTCGACGCCGACCGGGCCGCGTACGAGCGCGCCTGCCGCGCGATCGTCGCCGACTTCGAGGCACGGGCCGAGCACCTGACCGGCGTCGCGCTCGCCGCCACCGCCCTGATGCTCGAGCGCCTCGCCGCAGACCGCGATCTGGCCTGCCACCCTGAGTCCGCCCTGATGCCCGCTCCCACCGGCTGACGCCGGGATGGAGGGTCACGGACGTCGTTCGTGAGGTCGCCGGCCCCCAGGTGGCGCGTTGAGGTCTCCCACCAGCCCGCCCGCCCGCGCGATGAGCTCGCCGGCGCGTGACGGTGCGCAGTTGGCCCGGTACCAGAGGCCGGCGTCCAGCGCGGACAGGGCGCGCCACGCGTCGACGCGGTCCGTGACGGCGGCGTCGCCGTACCCGTCCAGCACCGCGGCCGCCGCAGACGGGTCGAGCTCGTTGACCTCGATCAGGTAGGCCAGGTCCTCGGCCGGGTCGCCCATCCGCCAGAACTCGAAGTCGACGAGCCGTGGCGCGGGGGTCCAGAGGATGTTGGCGGCGACCAGGTCCCCGTGCAGGAACCGGAAGGGCCGCGGGGCGCGCGCGTTCGGC
>JBKKDD010000140.1:0-8967 GCA_046708705.1 Miltoncostaeaceae bacterium
CGACCGCCGCAAGCTCGGCGAGATCCTGGTGGCGTCCGGCAAGGTCAGCAAGGACCAGATCGACCGTGCCATGCCCCTGCAGATGGGCTTGGGCGTGTTCAACGCCCAGGACGGCGTCGACCCCTCCGTCGCGGCGCTCGTCGACGAGCGCACCGCCCGCCGCTACCAGGCGATTCCGGTGCGGTTCGACGCCGACGGGATGCTCGTGGTCGCGATGGTCGACCCCACCAACCTGCACGCGGTCGACGACCTGCAGATCGTCACCGGCCACACCATCCGGCCGGCCAGGGCGACGCCGGACGAGGTCCAGCAGCTCCTTGCCAGCAACTCGCGCCTGGACGACATCGTCGGCATCGTCGACGACGACGGTACCGGCAACGACGGCCCCGACGATATCCGCGCCGACGTCGACAACGCCCCGGTCGTCAAGCTCGTCAACTGGATCATCTCCCAGGCCGTCGACCACGGCACCTCGGACGTCCACATCGAGCCCCAGACCAACCAGCTCGCAGTGCGCTTTCGCATCGACGGCGTGCTGCGCGAGATCACGACGGTGCCGCGCCAGCTCGCCAACGGCGTCGCCAGCCGCATCAAGATCATGGCCGACCTGGACATCTCGGAGCGGCGCCTGCCCCAGGACGGCCGCGTCAGCATCAACGTGGGCGGCAAGCCCCTGGATCTGCGTGTCGCGACCCTGCCGACCGTGTTCGGCGAGAAGGTCGTCATCCGCATCCTCGACAAGAGCAACGTCATGCTCGAGCTGTCGACGGTCGGGTTCGAGCCGGACGTGCTGGCCGCCTACGAGAAGGCCTACAAGAAGCCCTACGGCGCCGTGATCATCACCGGCCCGACCGGCTCGGGTAAGTCGACCAGCCTCTACGGCACGCTCAACCAGCTCAACGAGCCAGGCAAGAACATCATCACGGTGGAGGACCCGGTCGAGTACCGGCTGCAGGGCATCAACCAGGTGCAGGTCAACGTCAAGGCGGGTTTGACATTCGCCGCCGGGCTGCGCTCGATCCTGCGTTGTGACCCGGACATCGTGATGATCGGTGAGGTCCGCGACAAGGAGACCGCCCAGATCGCGGTCGAGGCCGCCCTGACCGGCCACCTTGTGCTCTGCACCCTGCACACCAACGACGCCGCCGGCGCCCTGCCGCGCCTGACCGAGATGGGGGTCGAGCCGTTCCTGTCGGCCAGCGCGATCATCGGCATCCTCGCCCAGCGCCTCGCGCGGCGTCTGTGCCCGGAATGCCGCGTCAAGACCACGGTCTCCCACAAGGTGCTGATGGAGATCGGGGAAACCAAGACGCTTCCCCGCGGCCTGCCCGACCCCGCGCCCATCTACGAGGCGGGCGGCTGCGGGGCGTGCAACGGATCCGGCTACAAGGGACGCTTGGGTATCTACGAGTTCCTGCCGATGAGTGACGAAACGCGGAGGCTGGCGCTCGAGGAGGCCTCGGGTGCGGAGATCGCCGCGGCGGCACGCAAGGAAGGAATGCGCACGTTGCGCGAGGACGGTTTGATCAAGGTGCTCTCCGGGCGGACGACGCTCGAGGAGCTCGCACGGACGGTGGCATAGGCACCGGCGGTACCCGGCATCGCGCCGGTGAACGAAGGGGTCGGACGCCCCGGGATAGGCAACCATTGAAGGGACCAGGTTTTGGCCGATTTCGCTGACATCATCATGACGGTCTTGGATCGCGGGGCGAGCGACCTGCATCTGTCGGTCGGCTCGCCCCCGATCATCCGGGTACACGGGTCGCTGGAGCGGCTCGACCTGCCCGTACTGCGCCCGCCGGACGCGCGAGAGCTCGTCTACGGGATCCTCAACCAGTCGCAGCGCCAGCGGCTCGAGACCGACCTCGAGATCGACTTCTCGTACTCGATCCCGGGCAAGGCGCGCTTCCGTGTCAACGCCTACTACCAGCGCGCGTCGCTCGGCGCGGCGTTCCGGCTCGTGCCTACCGACATCAAGTCGCTTGCCGACCTGAGGCTGCCGAAGTCGCTCAACGAGTGGGTCAACAAGCCGCGTGGGCTGGTGCTGGTGACCGGGCCGACCGGTTCCGGCAAGTCCACGACCCTCGCGTCGATCATCAACGAGATCAACGAGACCCGCGCCTGCCACATCATGACGGTCGAGGACCCCATCGAGTTCCTGCACCGCCACAAGAAGGCCATGATCAACCAGCGCGAAGTCGGTGCGGACACGCACTCGTTCACCAACGCGCTGCGCAGCGTGCTACGTCAGGACCCCGACGTCATCCTCGTCGGCGAAATGCGCGACCTGGAGACGATCCAGATCGCGATGACCGCGGCCGAGACCGGCCACCTGGTCTTCGGCACGCTCCACACCTCGGACGCGCCGCAGACCGTCGACCGCGTCATCGACGTGTTCCCGCCCCACCAGCAGAGCCAGGTGCGCGTCATGCTCGCCAACTCGCTGCAGGGTGTGTGCTGTCAGCAACTCCTGCCGCTGGCGGGCGGCGCCGGCCGGACCGTCGTGACCGAGGTCCTGATGCCGACGCCCGCCGTCCGCAACCTGATCCGCGAGGGCAAGACCCACCAGATCTACTCGGTCATGCAGACCGGCTCCGCCCACGGCATGCAGACCATGGACTACTCGCTGGCCGAGCTCGTCCGCGCCGGGCGCATCACGCTCGCCGTCGCGATGGAGCGCTGCCACAGCCCCGAGGAGCTGAAGCGCATCCTCGGCAACGCGGGGAGCTCCCCGACCCGTCCCGGCAACGGCAACGGCAACGCACGGCCGCAAGTGAAGGTGATCCAGTGAGCACGACGTTCGTCTATAAGGCCCGCGACCGCTCCGGCGGCATCACGCAGGGCGAGATCGAGAGCGACTCCAAGTCGGCGGCCGCAGCGGCGCTGCGGGTGCGTGGCCTCGCGATCAGCGAGATCGACGAGAAGAAGGGCAAAGGCCTCGAGATCAACTTGGACCGGTTCTCGAAGGTCAAGCCCCAGGACGTGACCGTCGCGGCCCGGCAGCTGGCCGTGATGATCGCGAGCGGCCTGTCGCTCCTGCGCGCGCTCTACATCCTGGAGGACCAGTCGGTCAACAAGAAGCTCAAAGCCACGATCGTCTCGGTCCGGCAGGACGTCGAGGTCGGCACGTCGCTGTCGATCGCGATGTCCAAGCACCCCAAGGTGTTCAACGACCTGTTCGTCTCGATGGTGCGCGCCGGCGAGATCGGCGGAAACCTCGAGGAGGTCCTGGAGCGCGTCGCAGTCCAGCTCGAGAAGGACGACAACCTCAAGCGCACCGTCAAGTCGGCCATGGTCTACCCGGTCATGATCGGCATCTTCGCCTTCGTGATCCTGACGGCGATGATCCTGTTCATCATCCCGGTCTTCAAGAAGATGTTCGATGACCTGGGCGGCAAGCTGCCGGCCCTGACCCAGTTCATGATCAGCCTGTCCGACAACGGCAAGACGTACTGGTACCTGTTCCTGGGCGGCGGCATCGCGATCGTCGTGCTGTTCAAGAAGTGGAAGGGCAGTAAAACCGGGCGCAAGCAGTGGGACATCTTCAAACTGAGGTTCCCGATGCAGATCGGCGACATCGTGCGCAAGATCGCGGTTGCCCGGTTCACGCGGACGCTTGGCACCCTGACCGCCTCCGGCGTCCCGATCCTGCAGGCACTCGACATCACGGCACGCACGGCGGGAAACCGCGTGATCTCGGATCCCATGGAGCAGGTCATCGAGCGGGTCAAGGAGGGCGAGTCCCTCGCTCCCCCGCTCGCGGCCCTCGGAGTGTTCCCGATGATGGTCACGCAGATGGTCGCGGTGGGCGAGGAGACCGGTGCACTGGACACCATGCTCCACAAGATCGCCGACTTCTACGACGACGAGATCGCGGCCAAGCTCAAGGCGCTGACCTCGATCCTCGAGCCGATAATGATGATTGTGATCGGCGCCATCGTCGGCGTCGTCGTCATCGCCATGTACCTGCCCCTGTTCTCGGTCATCAAGCAGATCGGCGCCCAGACCGGTTAGGTCATCGGCACATCCTCGAGCCTGTCCCAGGGGGCCCAGAGATGGGCCCCCTTCGTGTTGGCGAGAACTCGGTTGGCGCCACTTCGCGAAGAAAATTGCCTGAGGGGCTAAAGATCGAATGCCCGGCAGCCGATAGAGGTGATACCCGCGCAGGAGGCGACTCCGGAAGCGCGCGAAAAAGATCCGCATCGCGGATTTACCCCGTACTCATGGAGGAAAATCACATGCTTGCACGGCTTCGTAGCCGCGCCCAGGACGAGAAGGGTTTCACCCTCATCGAGCTCCTGGTCGTCGTTCTCATCATCGGTATCCTCGCCGCGATCGCCATTCCGGCGTTCCTCGGCCAGAAGAAGGGCGCGCAGGACAGCAACGCCAAGTCCCTGCTCCGCAACTCCGCCATCGCCCTCGAGTCGTTCTACTCGGAGAACCAGGACTTCAGCGTTCCCGGCGCCAGCGTGGCCGCTCTCACGAGCGCTGACCTGGCCGCCATCGAGCCGAACATCGTGTGGGCGACCGGCACGGCTGCGCCGACGTACGCGACGGCAGCCAATGTCCAGGCGAAGGAGGACGAGGTCTACGTCCAGGCCATGAACGGCACGGCGACTGTCGCTCCTGACAGCTACAACCTGTACACGATCAGCGCGGCGAACCGCGGCTTCACGTACGTCCGCGACGTTGACGCGCAGGTCGACCGCTGCAAGTCGGACGGCGCCTTCAGCATCACGTGTGGTACGAACCAGTGGTAGTTGTCTGACCCACAGTTGGGTGAAGGACGCTCGGGCCCGCTTTCGTGCGGGCCCGAGCGCATTTCGAACCGATTCAAGCATGGTGCTGGAGTTGCCGATGTTCGAGCTACCCGGGCTTGGATGCCCGGCCTTTTTTCTGTCATTTTCCGAAGGAGTCAATCGAATGTCCATTCAGCCCCTGCGTCATCGGGCAGGACAGAAGGGTTTCACCCTGATCGAGCTCCTCGTCGTCGTCCTCGTGATCGGCATTCTCGCGTCGATCGCACTCCCGGCCTTCCTCGGACAACGCAAGAAGGCTCAAGACACGGCGGCTCGCTCGATCGTAAGGAGCGGGGTGATCGCAGCGGAGAGTTACTACGCCGATCACGAAACGTTCGCCGGGATGATTCCGGCGTTGCTTGCCGATCACGAGCAGAACGTCGTCTGGTTGACGACGGTGGCGAGTGCCCGGGCGAACGAGGTTCAGGTGAATATCTTCGGGCCCGTCGGTAACGAGGACAGCTATGTGCTGTCCTCGGGGAGCGTCACCGGGACCGTGTTCAGCTACATCCGCGATTCCAACGGCGCCGTGTCTCGCTGCAGCGGTACCGGGCCGGCTACGACGACCACCGGAGGTTGCGTCGTCCCCTACGCCGGGGGCTGGTAATGAGCGTCCAGTCTTCAGAGATGCTGATCGATGGGCCTGCAGACGCGGGCCCATCGCGTTTCTGGCGTTAAGTGGCGGCCATTCGATGCCGATTGACCATCAGATGACCGCGCACGTCGACAGAGCCGAGCCGTGGAGGCGGCCGCAATGGTGAGCTCCGTGCCCCTTTGGTACTGGGCCGCCGCCGCCGGGGTGTTCGGCCTCGCGATGGGGTCGTTCTTCACCGTGCTGACTTACCGGTGGCCGCGGGAGGAGTCGCTCGTGTCACCGCGGTCGCGGTGCACGTCGTGCGGGCATCAGCTTCGCTGGTACGAGAACCTGCCGGTGATTTCGTGGCTCGCCCTGGGGCGTCGGTGCGCCTCCTGCCGTGAGCCGATCTCGTGGCGCTACCCGGCGCTGGAGCTGATGAGCGCTGGCCTCGCGGCCGGCTCGATCGTCGCGTTTGGCGACAACTGGCGTGGGCTCGCGGTCATGGTCATGGCGCTCGCGCTCATTCCCGTCGTCGTGATCGACTTGGAGCACCGGTTGATTCCCAACATTGTCGTCCTGCCCGCCGCCGCGCTGGCACTGACATTCGCGATCCTGCACAACCCCGGCCGCTGGTGGGTCCCAGTCGTCGGCGCGTTCGGCGCGGCCGCGTTTTTGGGGATCCTGTGGTTTCTGTACCCCCGGGGGATGGGGTTCGGCGACGTCAAGCTCGCCCTCCTGCTCGGCGCCGTCCTCGGCGCTTCGGTCATCCCCGCACTGTTCATCGCGTTCGCCGCCGGCTCGGTTCTGGGGATCGTCCTGATGGCGCGCCACGGCGCGAGCGCACGCAAGACCGCAATCCCGTTCGGACCATATCTCGCCGCCGGGGCGCTGCTCGCGCTCTGGGTCGGCCCGTCGATCATCACCCTCTACACCGACCGGCTCGGATAAGCCGGTCGTGCCGCACCCACCCCTGGACCACAAGGACGTCGCCTGATGAGTACCGTCGTTGCACTGGACATCGGATCGAGCGCCATCGCAGGCGCCGAGATCAAGGATGGCCGTCAACTCTCGCGCGCAGCCGTCGAGGAGCTCCCTGAGGGGCTCGTCGTCGACGGCGAGGTCGCCGAGCCAGTCGACCTGGCCAACCACATCAAGCGGTTCTGGAAGGAGGGCAAGTTCACCGGACGCTCCGTCCGCCTGGGCGTCGCCAACCAGCGCGTCGTGGTCCGCATGATCGAGCTGCCCGTCATCGACGATCCGGCCGAGATGCGCCAGACCGTCGAGATCGAGGCGGCCGAGCACATCCCGATCCCGCCCGACCAGGCGATCATCGACTACCAGTCGATCGGCTGGTTCGAGGACGAGTCGGGCCCGCGTCAGCGCTTGGTCGTCGTCGCCGCCCACCGCGAGATGATCGACACGCTCGTGTCGTCGGTCCGTCGCGCCGGGCTTCGGGTCGACGGCATCGACCTGGAGGCGTTCGCGCTGATCCGGTCGCTCGTTCCCGCCACGCCGGCGGGTGACGGCGCCCAGGTGTTGTGCCACATCGGCGCGGGCGCCACCAACATCATCGTCTCGGTGGACCGCACCAGCCAGTTCACCCGCCTCGTCGGCTTGGGCGGGGTCGACCTGACCAACGCCGTGGCCGACCAGACGGGGCTCTCGCCCCACGAGGCCGAGGCCCTGAAGGCCGCGTGCGGTCTGCTGGGCGAGGTTCCGGCGGGCTGGGACCCCACCACCGTCACCCGGGTGCGCCACGCGCTGGCCCTGGCGGTGCGGCCGCTGGTGCAGGAGATCGGTCGCACGATCGACTTCTACCGCTCGCAGGAGCACGCGCGTCCGGTGGAGCGTCTGGTCCTGTCCGGCGGCACCGCGTTGTGCTCCGGCCTCGATCAGTACGTGCAGCAGGCGCTCGGGTTGGAGGTCGAAATCGGCAACCCCCTTCAGAACCTGACCAAGGCTGCCGATCTGTCATTCGACGTCGCCACGAGGGCGGCGGTCGCAGTCGGCTTGGCGCTGGACGCGCCGGAGGAGTCATGAGAGCAGTCAACCTACTCCCAGCTGAGCGCCGCAAGAGCGAGCGACAGGCACCCAAGCTCACGCCGATGCACGGCGCGGCGCTTGGCATCCTGGTCGGTGCCCTCGCGCTCGGCTACTGGGGGCACAGCATCAAGGGTCAGGCGGCGACCGAGCAGGCCAAGGTCGTCGACCTGGATCAGCAGAGCACGACGTTGACGGCGCAGATCGCCGCGGCGAAGGCCAAGAACACGACCCCGGTCTCGACCTACGCGACCGACAGGGCGCTCGTCAGCGGGTTGGCCGGCGCGCGTGTCAACTGGTCGACGGTCATGATCAACCTGTCGCGGGTGGCGCCGGGAAGCGTCTTCCTCGACACCATGTCGGTCACGACGCCGACCAGCGCAGCCACCGGAGCCACGGCCGGCGACCCCGCCGCCAAGCGCCCCGCCGCGATCACATTGTCGGCGACCGCCGCGACACGCACGGACGCCGCGCTGTTCCTCTCACGACTCAACGGCATCCAGGGCTTCGTCGAGCCTCGGCTGACCGGCGGGATCAACCCCGCAGGCGCCGCGGACGGCTCCTCCGGCAGCGGGGGGTACAGCTTCAGCGTCGAGATCCCCGTCGACGACGCGATCTTCGGTCCGGGGGCGCGTCCCGCCCCGGTGCCCGCAGCGCCCGCCCCGTCCACCGCGACCACCACCACACAGCCATGAGCAAACTCAGCAAGCGTGACTCAAAACTCCTGATCATCTTCGCGGCGGTCGCCCTGATCGGCGGGACCTTCTGGTTCTACGTCAAGCCGGCCAAGTCCGACCTGAAGGCCAAGCAGGCCGCGGCGGTCGAGGCCCAGGGCCGCGTCACACAACTCCAGGGCGAGCTCGCCAAGATCGCGGCGAGCATCGCGAAGCCGGTGGTCGTGCCGATCGCCGACGAGTTCCGCCTGGCCAAGGCCTACCCGTACAGCGAGGACGTGCCGGCGCTCATCCTGCAGATCGAGGAGATTGCCAAGAAGACCGGCGTGAAGCTGGGCGATGCGACCCCGGCCGCCGGGACGGACTACGCCGGGGTCACCGGCACGCCGTTCACCATCGCCGTCACGGGCAAGTTCTTCAACGTGCAGGACTTCCTCTACAGGATGCACAACCGCGTGATCGTGGACGGCAACGGCAAGCTCCGCATCCGGGGCAGGATGCTGGCGGTCACCAAGGCCGACCTGTCACCTGGTGCCGACGCGGCGTCGACGGGCGGGGCGACATCGGGCGCCAAGACCGTTACCGCCAGCATCACGATCGTCGCGTTCAGCCGTACGGCCGGCCTGGGCGGCGGCGCAGCCGCGGCCACAGTTCCGACAAGCACCAACCCCGGAGGTACCACGTCATGAGCCGCACACGGATGTTCGGCACACTTGCAGCGGTCGCCGCGTGCGCCGGCTTCGTCGCGGGATGCGGCGGGGGCGAGGGCTCCACGGCCGCCGAGTCCGCGCCAACCCCGGGTGCGGCGGCTCCGGCTGCTTCAGCGGCTGCGACCGCGGCGGCGACGCCGGCGGCTCCGGGCCCGCTCGGAGCGTTC
>JBKKDD010000141.1:0-2558 GCA_046708705.1 Miltoncostaeaceae bacterium
TGGTTGCGGGGGCTCGCAGCCGTCAATACCGACTGCACTATACATCGTGGCGGCATGACCTGCTCAGCCTTTGACCATAGAGGCACCACGAGCGTTCCAAGCCTCGCCCTGGGGCCTCTGCGCGAACAGCACGTCGTTGTCATCGAACGTAGTAGAGGTGGCATCCGAGTCTGTCGAGGTACAGAGGACGAAGGCCAGACACGCGAGCGCCGGTGCACGGAGTAACCGGCGCCTGGCAGCACCGCGAGGAGCTGAGTGGCGCTTTCGAGTTCGGTCGCGAACAGGTCCCGGTAGTCGCGGTTCTCGAGCCACCAATGGGTTCGCGTTCAACGTGGCCCTGCGAGGTCGGGGTGAAGCGGACGCGACGCTCCTTCAGCGCGACCGGAGATCCTTCAGCAGGTCAGAAGGCGGCCGGCGGCAACATCCACCTGAGATTCCGCCAGTGCGGCATGGAGGGCGGCGCGGTCGGCGTCATCGAGCCAGTCGCCAGGATCAAGTGGGAGCAGCTCAACTTCGGTGCCTTCGAGCAACGTGGTCGGTTCATCCAGCACCAGTCGGTCGGCGTGACGCGGCCCGGGCCAGTCGCTGACCGTAGATCGAAGCGACGTTCGAGCGGATGCCGTCCCCCCGAGCCTAGCGGCCCCAGTCGATGTGGACGCCGACAATGCGGCTGAACGTCTTCATCGTCCCCACCGGCTTGCCGCTCGAGGCATTGACGACGAGCACCCCGCCGGAGCCGTGCACCACAGCCAGGCGGCCGTCCGGCGACAACTCCGCGCGCCTGAAATTGCCACTGCTGTCGGTGACGATGTCGGCGAGTTTCTGATTCGTGGCCAGGTCCACGGCGTGCACTGTCGACGACGACGGCACCAGCGCCACCCCCGCGGACGGCATGAAGTGCACGGCGAAGCCGCCGGCGGCGACTTTCTCGATGATCTGCCCGGTCTCGGCGTCGATCACCGTGACGTCGGAGGTCTGGCTGTTCAACGCATAGATCGCCTTGCCGTCGGGTCGGATCGCCATCGTACCGCGCGGTTCGCGCAGCGTGTACTCGGTGTAGGAATAGTACGACTTCCCGTCGCGACGGGCGGCGTTCTCGGCGTCGAGCCGCGACGTCTCGGTCTTCAGCCCCGACTCCAGGGCCAGGAACATCTTCTTGCCCATGCGGCCGGTCTTGACGTCGGCGATCTTCTGTCCCGTCTGCAGATCGAAGGTCATGAAGGACTCGCCGTTCACCATGAAGAGCCGCTGCCCGTTGGGGCTGACAGTCAACTCCTCGCCCAAGTTCTTGAACGTCACCGGCGGCGCCGGCGTGAGTCCCGGCAGCGCCACCTTGGCCAAGCTATAGGTGCCGAGCACATACATCGTGTGCCCGTCGGCACTCACTTCGAGCCGCTCGGGTCCGGTCCCGACGGCAATCGGCGCCGACGCCGTGCCAC
This sequence comes from Miltoncostaeaceae bacterium, assembly GCA_046708705.1. Classification (GTDB taxonomy): domain Bacteria; phylum Actinomycetota; class Thermoleophilia; order Miltoncostaeales; family Miltoncostaeaceae; genus CALMEC01. Next base: position 1,440 of record JBKKDD010000141.1, read on the forward strand.
CGCGAATCACCCGCAGTTCGCCCGGCCGGTCGCGATTCGCCGGGCCCTTCACCGGCGTGCCGTCGCTCAACAGAAACAGCTGGCGGCCGCGATCGTCGAGCACCAGGCCCCGCGGTTTCGATCCGGCGTCGGTCACGCCCTGCACCGTCCGCATCGCCATCGATACGGCATGCAGGCGTCCGTTCACGTTCTTGTCGGGGTTGTTGCTGGGCTTACCGCGATCGAGCAGGTAGACGAACTGCGCATCGGGCGCCAGGACGGGCCCGCGCGGATCGCCCTCGAGCGGCACGGTCGCTGTGATTGTCCCGGCGGTCAGGTCGATGAATCTCAGCTCGGCCGGTATCACCGGCGCCTTGCGGGGCTCTTCGCGGAACGACAGCACAACCGCGGTCCGACCGTCGGGCGTGGCCAGGAACGCCGACGCGCCCCGCGGCAGTTCGACCCGGGAGAGCAGCTTCGCCCCAGCGAGATCTACCGTGACGACCTCGCTCACGAGGTTCTCGGCGGGCGTGCGTCCCCGGAAGCCAGGACAGACAATGGACAGGCGGTCGCCTGACGCCGAGAGCATCGGCGCGGCGTCGAGCCCCCAACCGAGCTCGACGCGGCCGCGCACCGCGAGGGTGCGGCCGTCGAGGATGGTGACGGCAGACCGCGTCTTCGCCTGGAAGCCGCTGTCGCCGGCATCACGACCTTCGCCGCGGTCGAGCACGAGCAGCCGCTGGCCGTCGGCCGACCGCAACAGCATCGTCGGCGTGCCCTCTACGGCCGCGGTCTGCTCGACGCGTCCGCTGGCGACCTCCAAGACCGTCACCGACCGCGACCCCTGGTCGAGCACGAAGGCCCGCGCGGGCTGGCTCTGTGCCGCGGCCGGCTCGGCGGCGAGCATCACGACCACGGCGAACGCCCAACCAAGTCGTCTGTCCATGCGGACCTCCTCGATTACTATGCACCAACTGGTGCGGTTTCGGGGCTGAACATGTCACCAGCAGACCGCAGGGGACATGGGGTGGCGACATACCCGTCCCGGGAACATTCGATTAGAACTCGAACGGCGACGGGAGGACCCTGTAAACAATGTCGTCAAGGCTTGGCGCCAAGCTGAGGAAAGCCCAACTGACC
>JBKKDD010000142.1:0-9562 GCA_046708705.1 Miltoncostaeaceae bacterium
CGCTCCAGGAGATGCTCACGATCAAGAGCGACGACACCGTCGGCCGCGTCAAGGCCTACGAGGCCATCGTCAAGGGCGAGAACATCCAGGAGCCCTCGATTCCCGAGAGCTTCAAGGTGCTCGTCAAGGAGATGCAGAGCCTCGGCATGGACGTCAAGATCGAGGGCGACAGCGGCGAGGACATGCGCCGGGACGACGACGACGACCTGATCCGCGCCGCGGAGGAGCTCGGCATCGACCTGTCCGGCGGCCTCGGCGTCGCGCGCGCCGAGCTGGAGGACGGCGACGCGCCGACCGGCGCCGCCCAGGCCGAGCCGGTGCCGGGCCCCGACGATGACGAGGCCGCACCCGACGGGGCAGACGGGGCGGAGGAGTGACGTACCGCTCCGCGTCCCCTGCGCGGAGCCCCCACCCCTCTCCGTCACGAAAGCGTCAATTCGAAAGGCAGATCCAAGCGTGATCGACATCAACAACTTCGAGTCCATCCGCATCGGCCTGGCGAGTCCCCGCCAGATCCGCCAATGGTCGTCTGGCGAGGTCACGAAGCCGGAGACGATCAACTACCGCACGCTCAAGCCGGAGAAGGACGGGCTCTTCTGCGAGAAGATCTTCGGTCCGACCAAGGACTGGGAGTGCTACTGCGGCAAGTACAAGCGCGTCCGGTACAAGGGCATCATCTGCGAGCGCTGCGGCGTCGAGGTGACCCGGGCCAAGGTGCGCCGTGAGCGCATGGGCCACATCGACCTGGCCGCGCCGGTCAGCCACATCTGGTTCTTCAAGGGCGTGCCGAGTCGCATCGGCTACATCTTGGACCTGGCGCCCAAGGAGCTCGAGAAGGTCCTGTACTTCGCCGCGTCCATCATCACGTCGGTCGACGACGAGAAGCGCGAGGCCGACCTGGACGTCCTGCAGACGCAGGTCGACGAGGCGGTCGAGCAGTACCAGCAGGACCGCGAGGAGCGGCTGGTCGACCTGGGCGAGCGCCTGGAGCGCCGGGTGACGTGGCTGCGCGAGAACACGATGGAGCGGTTCGACGACGAGGACATCTTCTGGGTCGAGGAACTCGAGCGCGACCGTGCGGCCGAGGGCGGCGCGCGCAAGCGCGTGCTGACCGACGCCGACAAGCGCCAGGCCGAGACGGATCTCCGCAAGGAGACCGACATGTCCATCAAGGACGTGGAGCGCTACGCCGAGGAGGCCACCGAGCGCGTCCGCGCGGCCTGGGACACGTTCCGCACGATCTCGGTCCGCCAGATCATCGGCGACGAGCAGCTCTTCCGCGAGATGCGCGAGCGATTCGGCTCCCAGTACGGCTTCGGCGAGTACTTCAAGGGCGGCATGGGCGCCAGCGCGGTCCGCGACCTGCTCGAGAACTTCGACCTGGATCAAGAGTCGGTCAACCTCCGCGAGACGATCAACACCTCGAAGGGCCAGCGGCACGCCAAGGCGCTCAAGCGCCTGCGCGTCGTCACGGCGTTCATCCGCAGCACCAACAAGCCCGCATGGATGATCCTCGAGGCCGTCCCGGTCATCCCACCGGAGCTTCGCCCGATGGTACAGCTGGACGGTGGGCGGTTCGCCACCAGCGACCTCAACGATCTGTACCGGCGCGTGATCAACCGCAACAACCGCCTCAAGCGGCTGCTGGACCTTGGCGCGCCCGAGATCATCGTCAACAACGAGAAGCGCATGCTGCAGGAGGCCGTCGACGCGTTGCTCGACAACGGCCGCCGCGGCCGCGCGGTCACCGGTCCCGGCAACCGTCCGCTCAAGTCGCTGTCCGACATGCTCAAGGGCAAGCAGGGCCGCTTCCGCCAGAACCTGCTCGGAAAGCGCGTCGACTACTCGGGCCGTTCTGTCATCGTGGCCGGCCCCGAGCTTCGCCTGCACCAGTGCGGTCTGCCCAAGCTGATGGCCCTCGAGCTCTTCAAGCCGTTCATCATGAGCCGGCTGGTCGAGCGCAGCCAGGTGCAGAACATCAAGGCCGCCAAGAAGCTCGTCGACTCCATGATCCCCGAGGTATGGGACGTGCTCGAGGAGGTCATCGCCGAGCACCCCGTGCTGCTCAACCGCGCGCCGACGCTGCACCGTCTGGGCATCCAGGCGTTCGAGCCGGTGCTGGTCGAGGGCAAGGCGATCATGATCCACCCGCTCGTGTGCACCGCGTTCAACGCCGACTTCGACGGCGACCAGATGGCGGTGCACCTGCCGCTGTCGGTCGAGGCGCAGGCCGAGGCGCGCATCCTGATGCTCTCGTCCAACAACATCCTGTCGCCCGCCCACGGCCGGCCGATCACGGTGCCCAGCCAGGACATGGTGCTGGGCCTCTACTACTTGACCTACTGCAAGACCATCGATGTCCGCGAGAAGGGCAAGAAGGACGCGGTCCCGGTCGCCAAAGAGCTCACGGAGTTGGTCGACGTCAAGGCCGGGGAGTGGAGTCTGGGCAAGGGCTTCGAGGCGCTGATCGAGGGTGCGGCCAGCTGGACGACCGATCCGTTCAAGACGCTCGGCATCACCAGGGCGCCACGGGCGTACCGCAGCCTGGCCGAGGTCGTCTACGCCCTCGAGGCGAAGGTCATCGACCTGCAGGACGTCATCGACTACCGCGAGAACGGCAGCAGCCTCGTCACGACCGCGGGCCGCATCGTGTTCAACCAGGAGATCCGCCGCGCGATTCGCGAGGCGATCGGCGACGAAGCGCTCGAGGAGCGTCCGTTCGAGTACCAGAACAAGGTGTTCGTCAAGCGCAACCTCGGTGAGTTCATCGAGGAGCTCGTCAACCTCTACGGCCCGACGGCGGTGTCGGCGTCGCTCGACGCCTTCAAGGCGCTGGGCTTTCAGTACGCGAGCCGTTCCGGCATCACGATCTCCAAGAACGACGTGGTGATTCCTCCCAGCAAGGAGGCGATCATCAACAAGTACGAGGGCCAGGTCGACGAGATCCAGGGGTACTTCGACCGCGGCGAGATGAGCGGCGAGGAGCGCCACCAGGCGGTCGTGGACCTGTGGGAGAAGGCGACCGACGAGGTGGCCGACGCGATGCGCGACCACCTGTTCCGCCTCAACCCGATCTACATGATGGCCAACTCCGGCGCGCGTGGGTCGTTCAAGCAGATCCGGCAGCTCGCCGGGATGCGTGGCTGCATGACGAACCCGAAGGGCGAGACGATCGAGCGCCCGATCAAGAGCAACTTCATGGAAGGGCTCTCGGTCCTCGAGTACTTCATCTCCACCCACGGCGCCCGCAAGGGTCTGGCCGACACCGCCCTCAAGACCGCCGACTCCGGCTACCTGACGCGGCGCCTCGTCGACGTGTCCCAGGACGTCATCGTGCGCGAGCGCGACTGCGGCACCGAGGAGGGCATCGAGCTGGGGCTCATGCGTGACGGCACCGAGGTCAACCCCAACCTGTCCGGGCGGATTATCGCCGGGCCGGTCGTGGACGCCGTCACGGGCGAGGTCCTGGCGGACCTGCGCGGCAAGCGCCCGCCGGACTCCGATCCCGACGCGCAGGCCGAGTGGACGATGCAGATGATCGGCATGGCCGAGGTCGAGCAGTTGGACGCGCTCGGTCGCGAGCACCCCAAGGCGCTCATCACCGTGCGGTCGCCGATGAAGTGCCGCAGCGCCGTGGGCATCTGTGCCCACTGCTACGGGCGTAACCTGGGCTCGGGCGAGCTGTGCGAGCCGGGTGACGCGCTCGGCATCATCGCGGCGCAGTCCATCGGCGAGCCGGGCACCCAGCTGACCATGCGCACGTTCCACACCGGTGGTGTGGCCGGCGCCGACATCACCCAGGGTCTGCCACGTGTCGTCGAGTTGTTCGAGGCGCGCCGGCCCAAGGCCCTCGCCCAGGTCGCGAAGGTCGACGGCTGGGTGCGGATCGAGGACGACGAGACCCGTCCGGGCAACGGTCGCATTGTCATCGTCGAGCCCGTGTTCCTCGAGAGCGACGACGCAGGCACCGGCAAGCAGCGCTCCTCGGTCGGCGAGCACGAGTACGACTACATCAAGCGGACGCAGATGATCGTCTCGGCCGGACAGTGGGTCGAGGCCGGGGACCTGCTGACCATCGGGTCGGCGTTCCCGCCGGACATCCTCGAGGCCACGTCGGGCGTGTTCCTGCGCACCGACGGCAGGGTCAAGAAGGTCTCCGCCGAGAAGGGCAACGTGGGCTGGTTCAAGATCGACCTGGACACCCCGGACGGCAAGGAGACGCGCTGGGCGCACATCCCGCCGAGCCGGACGCCGTGGCTGCCCGAGGCGGGCATGGAGGTCCACGAGAACCACGCGGTGCTTCCGGCCGGTATCAAGCGGGAGCGCTCAACCAAGACCGAGCTGTACCTGGTCTCGGAGGTGCAGCACGTGTACCGGTCCCAGGGCGTGGACATCAACGACAAGCACATCGAGCTGATCGTTCGCCAGATGCTGCGCAAGGTCAAAGTCATGGACTCGGGCGGGACGCAGTTCCTGCCGGGGCAGCTCGTGGACAAGCCGGTGCTCTACCGCGAGAACGCGCGTATCGGGCTCGAGGTCCGCGAGCGGCTCGTCGCCGAGGGCTTCTCCGGCTCGGAGCGCGAGATGGAGGTCCAGATCGAGGCGGCGCAGGCGCAGTTCGAGCCGCTGATCCTGGGGATCACCAAGGCCTCGCTGGCCGTGGAGTCGTTCCTCTCGGCGGCGTCGTTCCAGGAGACCACCAAGGTGCTGACGGATGCGGCGCTGGAGGGCAAGGTGGACTACCTTCGCGGCCTCAAGGAGAACGTCATCATCGGCAAGCTGATCCCCGCGGCGACCGGCCTGCGCCGGTACCGCCAGCTCGAGATCGAGCCGGTGCGCCGTGCCCCGGCGCTCCTGGAGTTCGACCTGGATGCGCCGTTCTCGATGATCGACGAGGGCGACGACGACTTCCTGATCGGCGACGGCGACGGCGGCACCTACACCTTCGAGCCGGATTTCGGGCCTGATCCAGAGGATCAGGACTGAAATAGGTCGGGGCGGCCCGCCGGCAAAGCCGGTGGGCCGTTTCCCCCGTCGCTTCGGTCCGGTCTGACCTTCGTCGCAGACGACCGTCGTACCAACCAATCGGCTGCGTTGATCTCGAACCGACCGCGGCGTCCGCGAAGGGACCGGCCGCCCCGCCAAATGACCGTCCGGTCTGCCAAATGGCCATTGCATCTGTCAAGGCCGTCGTGTCCGCCAAATGGCCGTCCTGTCCGTCAAGTGACCGTTTCTGTGTGACGGTGGTACCGGCGTCCCCACGGTGGCGGGGGCGATCGTCAACGCCACGGTCCCGATCGCCAAATGGCGCGGGTCACTGTCGAGTGGCCGTTGCGTTCGCCAAGTGGCACGTCCGGGGGGTGGGGCCGACGCGCGCCCCACCCCCGGTCGTCGCCGATTTACTTGGCTGCCAGGCCCTTCGCCTCGAGGAAGGTCGCCGCGGCGGCCTCCGGGTCGTCCTTGTCGATGTCGACGGCGGCGTTGAGCTTGCGGACCTCGTCGCTGGTCAGCGCGGCGCTCACCGCGTTGACGGTGGTGGCGAAGTCGTCGGGCGCCGCGTCGAGAAACTTCTTGGTGACGACGGGGATGCCCTGGAACGCCGAGCCCTGGAACTTGCCCTTGTCGTCGGTGATGACGACCAGCTTGTTCTGGGCGATCTGCGGGTCGGTGCCGAAGGCGTAGACGCACTGCGCCTTGTTGTCTTCGATCGGCTTGTAGCGCAGGCCGATGGCGACCTTCGTCACGCTCTTGAAGTTGATGCCGTACTCCTTCTTGAGCAGCGGAAGGCCGTCCGGGCGGGTGGTGTGCTCGGGGTTCGCGGAGTACACGAGGTTCGGCGCCGCCTCGGCGAGCGACGACAGGTTGGTGAGCGAGTACTGGTCGACCGCGGCTTGCGTACAGGCGACCTCGTTGTCGTTGTTGAATGGCGCCGCATCCAGCACGGTCAGCCCGTCGGCCTCGTACTTCTCCTTGATCAGGGCGACCTGATCGGCGACGGCCGAGGGCGCAGGGTCGGCCTTTAGCACCGCGCCGACGATCGTGCCGGTGTACTCCGAGTACATGTCGATGTCGCCGTTGCGGATCGCGGCGTCCGCGACCTCCGTGCTGGCCAGCGACTTGATGGTCACCGGGTAGCCCTTGGCCTCCAGCGCCTGCTTGTAGGCCTCGGTGACGATGTTGCTCTCCGTGAAGCCCTTGTTGGCGATCGTCACCGCGGGACGATCGGCCGCGGTGTCTGCCGCGTCGTCGCCGCCGCAGCCAGAAACGGCGGCGATCAGCGTGACGGCTGCAAAGCCCGCCATGAGTGTGCGAACACGTCGGATCATTACCTTCCCCCCAGAAGTCGAGCCTGTCGACGTGCACGTCGCAGGCCTTTTGGCGTTGTGAACGATTCAGCGAAAAGGACGGCGCACTCGGCGATCACCGCGAGCAATGTCACGGGGATCGCGCCGGCCAGCAGCACGTCGGTCTGATTGTTGCTGAGCCCTGCGATGATCGTTACCCCCAAACCGCCCGCGCCAACCGCGCCGGCCAGCGCGGCGGTCGACACGACCATCACCGCCGCGGTCCGCAGCCCCGCGAATGCGAGTGGGAGCGCGAGCGGCAACTCGACCCGCCCCAAGATCTGCGCCGGTGTGAACCCCATACCCCGGGCGGCGTCGACCGCGACTCGGTCTGCTCCCCTGATTCCCGTGGCCACGTTCAGCAGGATCGCGGGGATGCCGAGTGCAGTCAGGCCGACGACCGCGGGCCAGAACCCGATCGACGTCAGCGCGATGACCAGCGCCATCGCGGCGAACGTCGGGACGGTCCGGCCGACCAGACCGGTCGCGGCGATCGCGAACGATCCGACCGGGCCGCCTTTGGAGCACGCGATGCCCAGGGCGACGCCGATCACCAGCGCGCCGGCGAGCGACACGGCCGAGAGCTCCACGTGCTGCGTCAAGCGCTCCCAACCCTCGTTCTCGGTGAACGCGGTCCAGGTCTCGGCGAGCAGGCTCATCGGCTTCTCCCGGAACCGCCGGCCACGCGCCGGGTCCACGGCGTCGCCATGCGTTGCACGCCGACCAGGAGGGCGTCGAGCGAGAGCGCCATCAGGATTGCGATGACCGTGCCCGCCACGATCGGGGTCACGAACAGGCCGCGCTCGATGCCGCTGTTCAGGATCAGCTCACCCAGGCCGCCCCCGGCGACGAACGCGGCAATCGTCGCGATCGCCACGGTCTCAATCGTCGCCAGGCGGATGCCTGTCAGGATCGCGGGCACCGCCAGCGGCAGCTCGACCCGCATCAGGATCTGGCGGCGGCTCATGCCCATGCCGCGCGCGGCCTCCAGGACCGCGTCCGAGACGCCGCGCAGGCCGGTGATCGTGTTGCGCATGAGCACCCCCAGCGCGTAGACGGCGAGGCCGACGATGGCGGGGGTCTTACCGATCCCGAAGAACGGGATCAGGAACGCGAACAGGGCGAGACTCGGGATCGTGTAGAGCACCGTGGCCGATGCGGAGGCGACGGTCGCCGCGATCGGGCGGTGACGGACCAGGATCGCGACGGGCAGCGCCACCGCCACCGCCAGGCCGACGCCGGCGCCGACCAGCTGCAGATGGGCCACGGTCGCCGTGGCGATGTCATCCGTGTGCCTGCCGATCCAGGCCCAGTCGATGCCCTCAGCCAGCGATGGCCTCCATCGGGTGAGGGTGGGCGATGCGCGAGATCGTGGCGATCTCGACGACCCCCGCCACGGCGCCCGCAGTGTCGACGACCGCGGCGACACGTGCCCCCGCGTCCAGCATCTGGGACAGGGCGTCGCGGGCGGTGGTGTGCGGCTGAAGCAGCGGCTGGGCCGCGACCGCAGGCACGTCGCCCACCCGTCCGCCGGCGAGCATTCGCGCAACCGTGATCCACCCCTGCGGACGCCCGGCGTCGTCGATCACGAGCAGGTACCCGTCGATGGGGTCCAGGTCGCCGCCGCCGAGTCGCGAGTGCACGATCTCGACGTGGTCGCTCGCCATGACGGTCGGCGCGGGAGTCAGCTCCAGGTCGGCCACCCGCATCAGCGCGAGCCGCTTCAACGCCCGGTCGGCGCCGACGAAGTCCGCGACGAATGCGTCCGCGGGATCGGCCAGGAGCTCCGCGGGCGTGGCGTACTGGACGAGCTTGCCGTCGCGCATCACCGCGATGCGATCGGCCATCTTGACCGCCTCGTCGATGTCGTGCGTGACGAACACGACCGTCTTGGCGACGGTGCGCTGCACCTCAAGGAAGTCGTTCTGCAGACGGTCGCGGGTGATCGGGTCGACGGCCGAGAACGGCTCGTCCATCAGCATCACCGGCGGGTCGGCGGCGAGCGCGCGCGCCAGGCCGATGCGCTGCTGCTGGCCGCCGGAGAGCTCGCTGGGGTAGCGGTCGCCGTACTCGTCGAGCGGGAGTCCGACCCGCTCCATCATCGCCGTGACCTGGGTCGCGATGCGATCGCGCTCCCAGCCCAGCAGCTTGGGGACGGTGGCGACGTTGGCCGCGATCGTCAGGTGCGGCAGCAACCCGACCTGCTGGATGACGTAGCCGATTCGGCGTCGAAGCCGCGCCGGCGCGAGCGCCCGGGCGTCACGGCCGTCGATCGTGATCTCACCCGAGGTCGGCTCGATCAGCCGGTTGATCATCTTGAGCGCGGTGGTCTTCCCGCACCCGGAGGGGCCCACCAGGACGCACACCTCGCCGGCGGCGATGTCGAGCGACAGGGCATCGACGGCGGGCGTCCCCTTCGCCGAGTAGCGCTTGGTCACCTCGCGCAACCCGACCGAGGCCGCGGCGCTGGGAATTCCGCTCATCAACGGAGCATAAGCAACCACGCGACACGCCCACCGACGGGCATGTCGAACGCGCGTGAATTCGCACGCTGAGATCCCGCCTGGGCAAACGGTTCAGGGGTGAATCGTGTCAGGTACGCTTGACCGAATCTCAACGTGGTCGGGCGGGCCGGTGGGTCAGTTGCCGCGGCCGTCCGGGTCAGGGAAGCGCACGTGCAAGTGGTCGTCGTGGTTCGGCCAGACCATCACGATTCCGCCGGGACCGCGGACGTCCAGGTTCGGGCCGTAAAACACGTACTCGGCGCCGCGCGCGACCACGAGATCGACGATCGCCTGGGTCGTGACTCGGTCGTAGTTGGACGGGTTCGACCGGCCCTCGGCGCCGTCGGTCCGCGGCAGGCGGATGTCGACGTCCAAGCCGTTCTCGTGGGAGGCGTGCAGGTCGAAGTTGCCGCCACCCTCGTTGGAGAGGTCGCCGATCCCCAGGCGCGGACCGTTGGGATGCGCCTGCTCCCACCACTTGCCCAGCGCGACGATCTGGCGCACGAGCATCGCGGTGCCGTTGCGCCGCTTCGCCGCGTTCGGCGGGGTCTGCGTGTACGGGTTGTAGGTGTAGAACCCCGGTCCCTGCTCCGGCAGGATCACGCCGCGCTCGAGCCACCCGACGTTGGCCGTCCCGTGGGCGATGCTCTGACGCCACTGGATACGCGCCTCAATCGGCGGGGGCGGCGGCGGGGGCGCGGGGGGGCCCTGGGG
>JBKKDD010000143.1:0-3779 GCA_046708705.1 Miltoncostaeaceae bacterium
CCCCCCTCCATCGAGCGCTACGCCGACGTCGTGATGGAGGCTGTCGCGCGCGAGTGGGCGCGCATCGGCGCGCTGATGCCGCGCGTGCAGGTGGAGCCCGGCCGCAGCCTGGTCGGGCGCGCGGGCGTCACCGTCTACCGGGTCGGCACCGTCAAGGACATCCCGGGTGTGCGAACCTACGCGGCAGTGGACGGCGGGATGAGCGACCTGTTGCGGCCGATGCTCTACGGAGCCGTCTACGAGCCGCTCCTCGCGAACCGCGCCGACGAGGAGGCCACGGACGTCTACCGGCTCGTCGGCAAGCACTGCGAGAGCGGCGACGTGCTGGTCGGCGACGCCCACCTGCCGCAGGTGCGGGTGGGGGACCTGGTGTGCATGCCCGCCACCGGCGCCTACGGCGTGTCCATGGCCTCCAACTACAACGGCGTCACCCGGCCAGCCGTCGTGTTCGTGGACGGCGGGGCGGCGCGGGTCGTGACCCGGCGCGAGACCCACGGCGACCTGTTCGCGCGGGACATCGTGTGACCGCGCTGATCGATCGCTACCGAGACCTGCTGCCGGTGTCCGACACCACGCCGGTGATCTCGCTGGGCGAGGGCGACACGCCGCTGGTGCGCCTGGACACGCTGTCCGAGCGGCTGCAGCTCGACGTCCACGTCAAGCTGGAGGGGATGAACCCGACCGGCAGCTTCAAGGACCGGGGCATGACGCTGGCGGTGTCGAAGGCGGTCGAGGAGGGAGCGGAGGCGGTCATCTGCGCCTCGACCGGCAACACGTCGGCGTCGGCGGCGGCGTACGCGGCGCGGGCCGGTCTGCGCGCGGTCGTGCTGATCCCCGAGGGCAAGATCGCCGCGGGCAAGCTCGCCCAAGCCGTGATGCACGGCGCCAAGATCGTCGCGATCGAGGGCAACTTCGACCAGGCCCTGACCATGGTCCGCGACATCGTCGAGCGCCACAAGGTCGCGCTGGTCAACTCGGTCAACCCGCACCGCATCGCCGGTCAGACGACCGGTGCGTTCGAGGTGTGCGACGTGCTGGGCGACGCGCCGGACGCGCTGTGCATCCCGGTCGGCAACGCGGGCAACATCACGGCGTACTGGCAGGGCTTTCGCGTGTACCGCGAGGCCGAGCGCTCCCGGTCGCTGCCGGTCATGTACGGGTTCCAGGCGGCGGGCGCGGCGCCGCTCGTGCTGGGGCATCCGGTCGAGGCGCCCGAGACCGTCGCCACGGCGATCCGCATCGGCAAGCCCGCCAGCGGCGACCAGGCGCTGGCCGCCGCGGCCGAGAGCGGCGGCACGATCGACAGCGTCACCGACGAGGAGATTCTCGGCGCCTACCGGATGCTCGCGGCGACCGAGGGCGTGTTCTGCGAGCCGGCGTCGGCGGCGTCGGTTGCAGGCCTTCTGAAGCGCCACGCCGCGGGCGGGTTTACCGACGGGCAGCGCGTGGTCTGCGTGCTGACCGGCCACGGGCTCAAGGACCCCGAGACCGCGGTCGCGGGCGGGGCGGGGGTCATCGCGGTGCCTGCGACGCTCGCCGCGGTGGAAGAGGCCCTCTTCGCCTGAGTCGCTTCGCATCCACGCGCCGGCGACGTCGGCCAACCTCGGACCCGGCTTCGATGTGCTGGCGCTCGCCCTGGACCTGTTCAACGAGGTCGTGATCACCCGCCGGCCCGGTCCGCTCGAGGTCCACGTGTCGGGTGAGGGCGCCGGCGAGCTGCCCGAAAGCGCCGACAACCTGGTCTGCCGGGCGATGGCTGAGGGCCTCGACTCCCTGGACGGCATGATCGTCGAATGCATCAACCGCATCCCGCTCGGCCGGGGGCTCGGCTCGTCGGCGGCCGCGGTCTGTGCGGGCCTGGTCGCGGCCAACGCCCTGGCAGGTCACCGCTGGACGCCTGACGACCTGTTGCGGCGCGCCGGGGCGATCGAGGGCCACGCGGACAACGCCGGGGCCTGCATCTACGGCGGGATCGTGGCGGTGGGCCCGGGCGCGCGCGCGCTGCAGATCCCGGTGCCCGACGAGCTGCTGTACGTGGTGGTTGTGCCGCGCGAGCGGGTCTCGACCGCGACCGCCCGAGGCGCGCTGCCCGCGCAGGTTCCCCACGCCGACGCCGCCGAGTCGCTCGCGCATGCCGTCGCCCTGGTCCTGTCGCTGGAGCGCGGGGAGCTGGACGACCTGCCGGTGCTCCTGCAGGACCGGCTCCACGAGCCCTACCGCGCGCCGCTGGTTCCGGGTCTCGCTGAGCTGCGCGAGCTCTGTGGGGATTGCGGGTGCCTCGGGGTCACGATCTCGGGGTCGGGGCCGAGCGTGCTGCTGTGGTGTCGCCGTGCCGACGCGGTTGGGCTCGCCGCGCGCGCCGCGTCGGTGCTGGAGGCCGCGGGTGTCGCCGCCGACGTCAGCGTGGTACGGGTCGCGCCCGGTGGCGTGCGGGCGCGCTGGGTCGAGGGTCCCGACACGCGCCTGGCCAAGGCGGTCGGCTGACCGCCCGGGTTCGGGTACCGTCTCGTCCGATGCCGCCGATCGACCTCGCCATCGTCCGCGCCCGCTTCCCCGCGCTGGCGGGACGACAGGCGTACCTGGACGGGCCGGGAGGCTCGCAGGTGCCCGAGTCGGTCGGGGCGGCCATAACCGGGTACCTGTTCGGACACAACGCGAACCTGGGCGGGGTGTTCCCGACGAGCCGCGCGTCTGAGGAGCTGATGGTGGCGGCGCGGCGGGCTGCCGCCGATCTGGTGGGTGGCGCACCTGAGGAGATCGCGTTCGGGCCCAACATGTCGACGCTCAACTTCCTGCTGGCCCATGCCGTCGCCCGCACCCTGGAGCCCGGCGACGAGATCGTGACCACCGTGCTCGACCACGACGCCAACATCAGCCCGTGGCTCCAGGTCGCCGCCGACCACGGCCTGCTGGTGCGGGCGGTGCCGGTCACCGACCCGGACTTGACCATCGACATGGCGGCGCTCGAGGCCGCGCTCTCCACGCGCACCCGCATCGTGGCGTTCACGCTCTCCTCCAACGCCGTCGGCACGCTGACCGCCGCGCGACGGATCGCCGACCTGGCCCACGAGGCCGGGGCGCTCGCGTGGGCGGACGCCGTCCACTTCGCCCCGCACCGGCGCATCGACGTGGGCGCGCTGGGGGTCGACGTCCTCTTGTGCTCGCCGTACAAGTTCTTCGGGCCGCACATGGGGATCGCCTGGGGCGGCCGCCGGCTGTTGGGCTCATGGCCGGCCGACCGGGTACGCCCCGCCGAGGAGACGGCGGTCGGGCACAGGTTCGAGCTGGGGACCCAAAGCCACGAGGCGATCGCCGGCCTCGTCGCCACGGTCGACTACCTTGCCGCGCTCGGGTCCGGCCACGACCGCGTGAGCCGGCTGGACAGCGCCTTCGCCAGGATCCAGGGCCACGAGGAGGAGCTGGCGCGCAGGTTCCTGGTCGGTCTCGGTGACGTGCCCGGCGTTCGCCTGCACGGCATCGGCGACCCGGAGCGTTTGGGTGAGCGCACGCCGACCTTCTGCCTGAGCGTCGATGGTGTCGCCCCGCGCGCCGTCCCACGGCCCTCCGGCGACCGTTGAAGGGTCGGTAAACGTGCCTGACACGATTCCCCCGGGAACGCTTTGCTGATGCGGGATCCTGGCGCGCGAAATCCCCCTTCCGACAACTGCGCATGAGGTGGCGTCACGCGGCGGGGAGCATCGATTGCTCCCGTGGACACCTGATCGGGATCGTCAACGCGACGCCGGACTCGTTCACGGACGGGGGCGCGCACTTCGGGA
>JBKKDD010000144.1:0-2804 GCA_046708705.1 Miltoncostaeaceae bacterium
AGCGCAGCCTGCGCGTGCTGGACGGCGCCGTCGCCGTGTTCGACTCGGTCGCCGGCGTGGAGCCCCAGAGCGAGACCGTGTGGCGCCAAGCCGACCGCTACGGCGTGCCGCGTATCGCCTACGTCAACAAGATGGACCGCATCGGCGCCAACTTCGACCGCTCGGTCGAGACCATGCGCGACCGCTTGGGCGCCAACGCGATCCCCGTGCATCTGCCGATCGGCTCCGAGTCGGAGTTCGCCGGGCTCGTCGACCTGGTCACCATGATCGCGGTGACCTACGAGGACGACCTCGGCACCAAGGTCACCGAGGGCCCCGTCCCGGACGACCTCAAGGACGCCGCCGACCAGGGCCGCGAGACGCTGATCGAGGCGCTGGCCGACGTGGACGACACGCTGGCCGAGGCGTACCTGGAGGGCGAGGAGATCACGCCCGAGATGATGCGCTCGGCGATCCGCAAGGGCGTGCTCGCCATCGCGATCACCCCGGTGCTCTGCGGCTCGTCGTTCAAGAACAAGGGCGTGCAGCACCTGCTGGACGCGGTCGTGGACTACCTGCCCTCGCCGCTCGACGTCGAGCCCGCCGAAGGGCTGGAGCCCGGCAGCGACGAGCCAGCCGCCCGGCCGCCCGAGCCCGGCGCCCCGTTCGCCGCGCTCGCGTTCAAGGTGATGAGCGACCCGTTCGTGGGTCGCCTGACGTTCCTGCGCGTGTACTCCGGCACCGTCAACGCCGGCGCGAACATCGTCAACGCGACCAAGGACAAGAAGGAGCGCATCGGGCGCCTTTTGATGATGCACGCCAACCACCGCGAGGACATCGACAAGGCAGGCGCCGGCGACATCGTGGCGGCCGTAGGCCTCAAGACCGTGACCACCGGCGACACGCTGAGCGACGTCGCCAGGCCGATCATCCTCGAGCAGATGACGTTCCCCGAGCCGGTCATCTCCGTCGCGATCGAGCCCAAGACCAAGCAGGATCAGGACAAGCTGGCGCAGGCCCTGCAGCGCCTCTCCGAGGAGGACCCCACGTTCCGCGTGCGCTCCGACGAGGAGACCGGCCAGACGCTGATCGCCGGCATGGGCGAGCTGCACCTCGAGATCATCGTGGACCGGCTGACCCGCGAGTTCAACGTCGACGCCAACGTCGGCGCGCCGCAGGTCGCCTACCGCGAGACGATCCGCAAGCGCGTCGAGAAGGTCGAGGGCCGGTTCGTGCGCCAGTCCGGTGGCCGCGGCCAGTTCGGCCACGTGTACATCACGATGGAGCCGAACGAGCCGGGCAAGGGCTACGAGTTCGTCAGCAAGGTCGTGGGCGGCAACATTCCCAAGGAGTACATCACCCCGACCGACAACGGCATCCGCGAAGCGCTCGAGTCGGGGGTGCTCGCCGGGTACCCGATGGTCGACATCAGGGTCGAGCTGATCGACGGCTCCTACCACGACGTCGACTCGTCCGAGATGGCGTTCAAGATCGCGGGCTCCATGGCCGCCAAGGCCGCGGCGCTCAAGGCCGCGCCGACGCTCTTGGAGCCGGTCATGGCCGTCGAGGTGGTCGCCCCGGCCGAGTTCACCGGCGCCGTCGCAGGCGACATCAGCCGCCGCCGCGGCCAGATCGCCGGGATCGAGCCCCGTGGCCAGACTGAGGTCGTCACCGCCACGGTGCCATTGTCGGAGATGTTCGGCTACTCGACCTCCATCCGCAGCGCCACCCAGGGCCGGGCGACGTTCACCATGCAGTTCGAGCGCTACGAGCAGGTCCCCCAGAGCATCGCGGAGCAGATCAAAGCGAGGTAGCGAGGCTTGTGACAGACGTCAGGCGGTTGCCCATAACCGGCGAGCCGTCCGCGTCCAGCGAGCAGCAGATCCTCCGGACCGCCCTCGTGGTGGAGTCCCGTGATCCTGTCGCCGGGAGGTCGGCCAGCGTTCTCCGGGCGGACGAGTTCGGGAGAACACCTTGGGTTGCCGCTCAAGGTATCGCGTACGTCGCCGATGAACTCACTGCACGTTTCGTGCGTTGACACCCTCAAGAATGAGTGTGCCCGGCCGATAAGGACACAGATGATACGCATGCCATGGACGGCGGAGCGGCGCCCTCGTCACGCCCGTTTCTCACAAGCCGGCTTCACGATGATCGAGGTCATGGTGGCCCTTGTCGTCGGGACACTGATCTTCACCGGTGCCGCGCTTGCGCTCACCGCGGTGATGTCCGGTGTCAGCTATACGCGCCAGAACGCTCAGTCCAGCACCGTCATCGCGGAAGTGATTGAGGAGCAGCGATCTCTCAACTACGCGAATGTCGGCCTCTCGAGCGGGGCGGCGGATCTCGCTGCGCTCGTCGCCTCAAGCGACATCACGGGCGCCTTCCCCAACTACCAGTTCGCGCCGGGCGGCGGCGCGACACCCGAATCGCTGCTGATCCTGCCGACAGCAGGCACCGCCCCGATCCGCGAATTCAATCGCAACGGTGCGCGCTATACCGTCAAGACGATCATCTCCCAGCCCGTCGGCTGCTCTGGTGCCGAGGGATACAAGCGCGTCGTCGTCCGCGTGGCCTGGAAAGACAAAGCCGGTTCGCACTTTCGGGAATCAGCGACCTTCATCACGCGGACTCGTCGCGGTCTCCCGTTGCCGTACTACTCGCTCAAGGTGAACCCCGCGATTGTCCAACCTCTGACCGCCAGCACTTCGAGCGTCCTCAAGCTGCGCTTCAACCTCGCAAACCTCGGAGCGCGCGACTCATGGAATCTCTCGGACACTCTCAGCGACACCACGAGGAGCTGGAACATCGTCTGGTATCGGGACCCC
>JBKKDD010000145.1:0-3876 GCA_046708705.1 Miltoncostaeaceae bacterium
ACTCGCCGGTCGGCCGCCCGCTCCCGGGCGGGAGGGCTTCGTGCACGGCGGCTTCTCGGTGACGAGCATCATCGACTGCGGCGACGGCCCGGGCGTGATCGACCTGGACGGCTTCGGCCACGGCCCGCTGGAGCTGGACGCCGGGGAGTTCCTCGGGCCCCTTGCGCGATCGCGGTCCGCAACCCGCGCATCGCCCCCCACGCGACCATCGCCGCCGAGACGTTCCTGTCAGCCCTCGACGATCTGATCGACCCAGCCGCGCTGCGCTGGTTCCACGCCGCGTCGCTGCTCAAGAACGCCCGGCACGTGTGCCGGCGCCGACGCGACGGGTGGCCCGCCCACGCCGCCACCCTGCTGACCCGAGCCGCGGAGCTCCTGTCGGCCCCCGCCCTGGACGGGGCGGCGAGATCAGGACCGGCTGGCGCGCTCCTGCTCCTGCTGGCGAAGCTCGATGCGTCGGATCTTGCCGGTCAGGGTCTTGGGGAGGTCGTCGACGAACTCGATCTCGCGGGGGTAGGCATAGGCCGACAGACGCGCCCGCACGAAGGCCTTGATCTCGACCGCGAGCTCGTCGGTCGGCGCGACGTCCGGCAGCAGCCGCACGAAGGCCTTGACGATGTGCCCGCGCGTGCCGTCCGGCGAGGCGACCGCCGCCGCCTCGATCACGCTCGGGTGCGCGACTACCGCAGACTCGACCTCGAACGGGCCGATGCGATACCCGGCGGAGATGATCACGTCATCGTTTCGCCCTTCGTACCAGACGTAGCCGTCCTCGTCTTGGCGTGCGACGTCCTTGGTGTGGAACCACTCCCCGCCGAAGACCTCCTCGCTGTCCTCCGGCCGGCCCCAGTAGCCAAGTGGATAGTGGGGGTTCGTACGGGCCCGCAGGCAGATCTCACCCGTCTCGCCGCGCGGCACGGGCTGGTCGTCCTCGTCGAGCAGCGCGACAGCCCAGCCGGGCATCGGCTTGCCCATCGACCCGGGCCGAACCTCCATCGTCGAGAAGTTGGAGCACAGGGGATAGCTCTCGGACAGGCCGTAGTAGTCGAACAGGGTCACCCCGAACTGCTCATGGAACCACCGGATGACCTCGGGGTTGCAGGGCTCGCCCGCGACGGCCGCGGTCCGGAGGGTGACCCCGGGGAAACGCGACGCGACGTCGCCCATCGCCGCCATCGCCCGTAGCGCGGTCGGCGTCGCGAAGAGGTTGCCCACCTTGTATTTCTCGAGCACGTACAGGGTCTGCGCGGGGTCGTAGCCGCCCTTGCGCTGGAACACCGCGATTGGCGCCCCGAGCCGCCACGGCCCGAGGATGCCGGGGACGATACCCGCGATCCACGCCCATTCCCCCGTCGAGTGGAACACCTCGTCCGGGCGGACGTCGTGGACGAGCTCGAACTCGTTGTGGGCGAGCAGGTACCGGTGCGCGTGGACGATCCCCTTCGCCAGCCCCGTGGTGCCGGACGTGTAATAGATCTGCGCGGCCTGGTCGGCGGGCGTGTCGAGGGTTTCGCACACGTCGGAGGCCGTGGCCACCGCGCGCCCGAACTCCCCGTCGACGGTCAGCACGTGCTCGAGTTCCGGGAGCTCGTGGCGCAGGCGGTCGATCCGGTCCCGGTTGGCCTCGTCGGTGACGATCACCTTGGCGCCGCAGTCGCCCAGGCGATGGACGATCGAGTCGTCGCCGTAGAGGATCGACAGCGACAGCAGGATGGCGCCGACCTTGTACGTCGCGAGGAACGTGGCCGCGGCCTCGGGAATCGGCGGGAGCATGACCGCGACTCGGTCGCCTTCGCCGACACCGGCGTCGCGCAGCCCGTTCGCCGTGCGGTTCGTCAGGACCTGCATGTCCCCGAACGTGAGGCGCCGCTCGTTGCCCTGCCAGTCCTCCCACAGCATCGCGAGGCCCGCCGGGTCGCGCGTGTCGATCACGTCGGCGGCGATGTTGTAGCGCTCCGGCACCTCCCAGCGAAACTCCGCGCACATCTGGTCGTAGGGCCCGGGCTGCCACCGTGTCGTCATGGGCGGACGCTACATGCCGATTCAGCCGGGAGCGAGAGGGGTGGAGCACTAGGCCAGCAGGTCGCTCAGATCCTCCCGCAGCGCGCCGGGCGCGAGCTCCTCCCCGTCGTTCAGCCGCGCGAGGAACGCGGCGATGACCTCCTTGCCGCGTTCCTTCGTCCCTCCCGCGAGAAACCCGTCGAAGAAGTGGTCTCCCCCCAGAGCCCGGTTGAACTCCTGCTCGCGGTTGTGGTCACCGAGCTCGGTGAAGTACACGACTCGGTAGGTGCGGTTGTAGTTGCCCTCTCGGTACACCTCGAACATCACCTTGTCCGCGGCCCGCGCGGCCTGGCGACTCATACGCCGCCCCCGACACCCTCTGCCGCGCGAGGCGATTGAGCGGCCCGGCGGGCCGCGAATAGGCCGCCTAAGTGCCGTGGTGAGCGCGGCGAATTCGCCGACTTGGGCGGCCTATTCGCCACCAAGCTCCAATGATGTCAGTAGGCGGTGGTTCAAACGTCGGCTGCGGCTGGATTTCATTCTTCCCCGCCGGCCATCAGGGGGACGTTGTGCTCGGCACCGAGTTCCTCGCGCAGCTGACGCTCGAGCTCGGCCAGGCGCTCGTCGATGGTGGCGAGCTGGGTGTCGCGCCGGATCATGTCCTCGCGGTAGCGCTGCAGGAAGTAGCCGATCGTCTCGACCCGGATTTTGATCGAGCCGGTCGCCTTGTTCTCGTCGATGTCCTTGAAGCAGAAGTACGGGCTCCCTGCCTTCTGGACGATCTCCTCGACGACCGAGTAGATCGGGGCGTCGTGCCCGCACTTGAATGACGAGAGCTCCAGCGCCACCAGGTTCGGGTGCTTGGCGACGTACTTCGCGGCCCACACCTTGCGTGAGGTGTTCTCGGAGTAGCTGTTCTTCCACACGTCGGTGATGTCGAACGGGTCCTGGATGTAGCCGGCCTCGACGTCCTTGCCGAAGAGCTCCCACATGATGTCGTCGTCGATCGGCAGGGAGTCCTGCGTGAACACCGGGTAGCCGATCTTCTGGAACTCGGCCAGGATCTCGTGGTTGACGCCGGGATCGTTGTGGTACGGACGTCCCAGCACGACCACGCCGAGCTTCTGCTCGGCCACGAGCTGATCGAGCACCTCGCGCGCGGCCTGGCGCAGGTTGCGGTCGAAGCCCGCCTGCGCCTCGTAGGCGGCGGCCACGGCGCGCTCGTTCTCGGCCTGCGTCAGGCCCAGGACGTCCTTCCACTCCTCGAACATCTGCTTCTCGAGCAGGCGCGGCTCATCGACGTTGACGAACGTGCTGATGTACTGGATGCCGAGCTCGGCGAACAGGTCGCCCTCTTTCGTGAACGCCGCCTTGACCGCCGCAGGCGTCGCGGTGACCGTCGGACACGCGCGGTTTGACTGCGTATTCGACAGGTGTGATTGGAGCGCGTCGATCATCGGGAAGAAGATGACGTCGAGCGGCCGCTTCTTGTGCGCGACGTGCAGCAGGTCGTGGACGTGCGGGATGCCGATCTTCGACGGGAAGCACGGGTCGATCGCGCCGCGTTTGGCGCCCTGCTTGTACATCTCCTCGTTGGTGAAGCTTGAGTACACGAGGTTCTGCGGCGGGACGCCCAGGCTCTCGAAGTACGCGCTGAACAACGGGTTGACCGAGTACTGGTTGAGCACCCGCGGGATGCCGATGCGAATCTTCTCGCGGTTGGCAACCAGCTCGTTGCGCCGCTTCTGCGACGCGGTGACCGCGGTCTTGTGCGGCGGGTCGGCGACGTTGGGCGGGTTCTGGCTGCGCCAGACCGCCTCACCGGCCAGCTCCACGAAGTTCGGGGCGGACGCGGCTTGGGCGTCCATGCCCTTC
>JBKKDD010000146.1:0-9674 GCA_046708705.1 Miltoncostaeaceae bacterium
GTCCACAGGTTCGTCGTCATCCAGTAGAGCACGAGGCCCGCCGGGATGTTCGGGTAGAAGAACAGGCCGCCCACGATGAAGATCGGCAGCACCCGAAAGAGCTTGCGCTGCCACTCGTTTGTCTGCGGCGTCGTCGCCATCGAGACCTCGGTCGCCAGGAGCTGCGATCCCCCGTAGATGATCGCGACGAGGAGCGCCGTCCACCCCATGCTGCGGAACTCCTCGGAGATGTCCGGGATGATCCACATGAACGAGAGGTCCGCCTCACCGACCTTCTCGCGGGAGAAGTCCCGCAGCACGAAGAAGAGCGCGATGAAGACCGGGAACTGGAACACGATCGGCAAGCACGAGCCGAACGGGTTGACTTTGTTCTCCTGGAAGAGGCGCATCATCTCTTCCTGCTGCTTGCGCTTGTCGTTCTTGTGCTTTGCCTGCATGGCCTTGAGCTGCGGCGCGATCTCCTGCATGCGCCGGGCGGAGCGGTACTGGCTCACGAACAGCGGCAGGATCAGGATCCGCACACAGACGGTCAGGACGACGATCGCCCAGCCGTAGGTCAGGTTGACCTGCTCGTTCAGGAACTTCAGGAAATCTTCGAGCGGCGGCTCGAGAAACTGGAGTGGGTTCATCGGCGAAACACCCGCTGATCGCGTGGGTAGTCGATGCCACCGTGCGAGGCCGGGTTGCACCGCAGCAGCCTCCAGCCGGCAAGGACCGCCCCGCGCGCGATCCCGAACTCACGCACCGCCAATACCGCGTACTCGGAGCAACTCGGCACGTACTTGCAGCGTGGACGCAGCAACGGGGAGACCAATCGCTGGTACAGGCGCACCGGGGCGAGGGCGATCGCCCGGATCACGCGCGCGCCGCCTCGACACCCGCGGCCTTGCGCACCAGCTCCGCCAGGCGCTGCCCCAACGCCGCGCCGCCCTGCTCCTGCAGATACTCATATGCGCCCGCGCGCGCAATCGCCACGAAGTCCGTCCCGCCGGGCACCTGGTCGACGATCGCCGCGAACTGCTCGCGCAGCACGCGCTTGATGCGGTTGCGCTCGACGGCGCCTCCCACCTTGCGCGACACCGAGATGCCGAGGCGTGCCTCGTCGGACGAGGGCTCGTCGCGCCGGAAGGCATAGACCACCAGATGGCGCCCCGACGCCGACCGGCCGCGCCGGTAGACCGCGTCGAAATCCCCCGACCGCGTGAGCCGAGCGCGCTTGGAGCGCGGTGTCGGATCGGCGCCGTTCATACCGGGCTAGGCCGAGAGACGGGCGCGGCCCTTGGCCCGCCGGCGGCGGAGGACGGCACGTCCGCCCCGGGTGCTCATCCGCTTACGGAACCCATGGGTCTTCTTCCGCTTACGCTTGTTCGGCTGATACGTCCTCTTCACGCGGGCTCGACTTCGTCGCGGGGCAGGCTCTGGCGGGGACCTCGGGCCCTCACCACGGCCGCGCATGTTACCAGAGTGATGGCACGTCCCGGCCGAGGCCGGGGGCCGCGCCGCGCCGACGAAATCGGATTCGCGCGTGATACCCACCTCGTACGCCGCGACGCCACTCCACAGATGTGGAAACACTTGTGGATAACGTCAACTCCCTGCAAATGACGGACAGGCTGAGATCCCGCCAGGGCCTCCTGGTCACGACCCCGCCGTGTTTTTGCCGCACCCTCGACACTTTCCTGTCCACAGGCGCACTCCCCCCCTACCTGCCGCTCCCGGCCGTTGGTACGATCGCCCCCCTCTCGCCTGAATGCCTCCTCCCTCGACCATCACCTCCATGCCGATCGCCAGGCCCGCCACGGGGCGGCGGGACGTCCACGCCGTGCGGTTCGCCTGGTACGGCGCCGACGGCGAGCCTCCGGCCGTCGCCGAGATCTCAGGCGACCACGCCTCGCTGATCGAGGATCTCTACGACCGTGCGGCACACGCGTGCGCGCTGCCCCCGCTGGCCGTCCGCGAGATCATCGAAAACCTGGTCCACGCCGACTTCGAAGGAGCATGCGTGTCGGTGTTCGACGGCGGCGCGTCGCTGCGCGTGTCGGATTGCGGTCCGGGGATCGCCGAGAAGGACAAGGCGATGCTGCCCGGCTACTCGACCGCCTGCGAGCGCGTGCGGACGGTCGTGCGCGGGGTCGGTTCCGGCCTGCCGCTCGCCGTCGGCGCGATGGAGGCCACCGGCGGCACCTTCGAGCTCAGCGACAACATCGTGGGAGGCACGGTCGTCACGATGTCCATCCCGTCGCGGCCCGCCGAGCAGGCGAAGCCCGCACTCTCCCAGCGGGCACGGCAACTGTTGGCGTTGCTGGTCGAGATGGCCCCGGCGGCACCCGCGGCGCTCGCCCGGGAGCTCGTGATTCCCCTCGGAGAATGCGGCCGCGAACTCGTGCTCCTGGAGCACCGCCGCCTGGTGCTGCGATCCGACGACGGCACGCGGACCCTGAGCACGTCTGGCGTCGCGCTCCTCGAAACGCTCTTTTGAAGGCGGCTCGCACGAACTCGTCGGCGCCCGACGAGCAGCTGCAAGCCGTCTGGGAGCAGGTGCTCGCCTGCCTCGCGTCCACGCTCAACAGCGCCACGTACAACCTGGCGTTCTCCAACACCCGCGCGACACGGCTGGAGGGCGACAGGATCCTGCTGGCCGTCGAGACGGAGTTCGCGCGCGGCTGGGTGGTCCAGCGCTACCAGGCGGTGCTCAAGGACGCGCTGTATGAGGTGCTCGGCACCGACATCGCGGTCGAGGTCGTCGTCGTCCCCACCGACGCCGAGGGCGGCACGACCGCGCAGGAGCCGTCCGAACAGATGCACGCCGTATCGTCGCCGCGCGCGATCCCCATCGTGGGACGTGTGCACGGGCGCCTGCAGGACCGATTCGTCTTCGAGAACTTCGTGACCGGGCCGTCCAATCGCTTCGCCCACGCGGCCGCCCTGGCCGTGGCCGAGCAGCCTGCCCAGTCGTTCAACCCGTTCTTCATCTACGGCGGCGTCGGGCTCGGAAAGACCCACCTGCTGCAGGCGATCGGCCAGTTCGTGGCGCGCAACCACCCGGCGCTCACCGTCCGCTACGTCTCGGTCGAGACCTTCACCAACGACTTCATCACGGCCCTCGGCGAGGGCGGCACCCAGTCGTTCAAGGAGCGCTACCGCGGCGTCGACGTGCTGCTCATCGACGACATCCAGATGCTGGAGGGCAAGGACCAGACGCAGGAGGAGTTCTTCCACACGTTCAACGACCTGCACGAGGCCGGCAAGCAGATCGTGATCTCGTCCGACCGCCCACCCAAGGCCATGGCCACCCTCGAAGCCCGGCTGCGCTCCCGCTTCGAGATGGGGCTCATCACCGACGTGCAACCACCCGACTTGGAGACCCGTATCGCGATCCTGCGCAAGAAGGTGCAGGCCGGCGGGTACCAGATCCACGATCCCGAGGTGCTGCCGTTCATCGCCGTGCGGCTCCAGGACAACGTCCGCGAGCTCGAGGGCGCGCTGATCCGCGTTGTCGCGCAGGCCTCCCACGCCAAGGTCCATGTCACGGTCGAGCTCGCGCGCGAGGTGTTGCGCGCCTACTTCCCCGCGGGCGGCGCGTCGATCACCGTCGAGGCGATCCAGGAGGAGGTCTGCCGCCACTACGGGCTCACGATCGCCGAGCTCGTGGGCGACAAGCGCGACAAGCGGGTCGTGGTGCCACGGCAAGTCGCCATGTACCTCTCGCGTGACCTCACCCAAAGCTCGCTGCCGGCGCTCGGCCGCGCCTTCGGCGGCCGCGATCACACCACGGTCATGTACGCCGTCACCAAGGTCAGCGGCCAGATGTCGGACGAAGGCGAGATCTTTGCCGCGGTCCAGAGCCTGACGCAGCGCCTCAAGACGCACGTCTGACCCTGCCCGACGGGGCCTCGGGCAACACCTGCGCACCCGGCCGCGCGACACGCATCCGGCCGATCGGACGCCACCGAGGCACGCCCACGCCCCACGAGTGTGTCGTCTCTCACACGCCGGTGGAATCTGTGCACAAGCGCCCGAACGACGTTCTCTTGGCACCCGCTCGTACACCCGGCCTGCAGACGCACCCGACGCCCTGGCCACGAACTCGGCCCGCATCCCCCGCCCATCCTCAGGAGCACTCGACGCAAACACCTTCTGAGCACGGGAAAACGCGCCCTCAACACAGTGCACAGGCACGACGAACACGATGACGACAGAAACATCTTTTCGATCTGTCTCGACCTTCGCCACGCCGTCCGGTGATTCCCGCCCAGGCGCTCTCGAACGTCCGTCTCACTCAGTAGTCTTCTTCGGATGCGCCTCACCGCCCAGCGAGACGAACTCGCCTCCAAGCTCGCGCTCGTCGCCCGGGCCGCCTCGACGAAGAGCACGATCCCCGTTCTCGGCCAGATCCGCCTTGACGCGACCGGCCCTACGGTGGAGCTTGCCGCAACCGACATGGAGCTGTCGCTTCGCCTGCCCGTAGAGGCAACGGTGGAGGACGCCGGCGCCGTCGTGCTGCCGCGTCTCGCCGGGGACGTCGTGCGCACGATGGCCGACGGACCCGTCACCTTGGAGCACCGGGCCAACGAAGGCGTCGTCGGAGTCACCGGCGGCCAGTCCTCGTTCTCGCTGAACTGCCTTCAGGCCTCGGACTTTCCCGATCTTCCGGCCGATACCCAATCGGGCCTGACGATTCCGATCGAGCCGTTCGTACGCACCGCTGACCGCGTGGCGCGCGCCGCCTCACGCGACGACACCCGCCCGGTGCTGACCGGCGTGCTCGTGCGCATCGGCCCTGACGGCATCACCATGGTTGCAACCGACTCGTACCGGCTCGCCGCGATGCAGACCCCGCTCGAGTCGCCCCCGGAGGCCGTCAGCGAGGCGATCATCCCCGCACGCGCCCTCCAGGAGGTCGGCCGTCTCGCCGCCGCCATGAAGGCCACCGAGCTGGAGCTGGTCCTCGGTGACGCCCAGGCGCTCTTTCGCATCGGCGGCGCCCGCCTGACCAGCCGCCTCATCGACGGCCAGTTCCCCGACTACCGCCAGCTCATCCCGGAGCGCTTCGAGCACGAGGTCGCGTTCGACCGTGCCGAGGTGGTCGCGGTGCTGTCGCGGATCGGGGTCGTCGCCCAGCGCAGCGCGCCGATCCGCCTGGCCTTCGACCAGGGCCAGTTGACGGTCTCGGCGGTCAGCGAGCAGTTCGGTGAGGGGCACGAGTCGCTTCCAGTCGCCTTCAGCGGCGAGGCCGTCGAGATCGGCTTCAACGCGGAGTTCTTGCGCGAGGGTGTCGACAGCATCACCGGCGACGAGCTGCGCCTGGGCCTCATCAGCCCGCTGCGGCCGGGGCTCCTGCACGGCGGCGACGACGGCTACCGGTATCTCTTGATGCCGATCCGCCTCAACGTCTGACCTCCGCGGCGCCTGCCGCGTCGTGGGCGGTGCGGTCGCTCCAGGTCGCCGACCTGCGCTCGTGGGAGCGCGTGAGCCTGGAGCTCGACCCCGGCCTGATCGTGGTCAGCGGCCCGAACGGCGCGGGCAAGACGTCGCTCGTCGAGGCGGTCACGCTCGCCACGCTCGGCGTCTCGCCGCGAACCTCGCGTGAGGCCGACGCCGTGCGTCGGGGCGCCCAGGCCCTGCACGTGTCGATGCGACTCGATGGACCCGACGGCGCCCACCTGCGGGAGATCGGCTTCCAGCCGGGGCTCGGGCGGCGCCTTCGCACCGACGGGGTCTCCGTGCGGGCGCTCGGCGAGTGGCGGGTCCCCGGAGCCGTGCTCGTGTTCCTGCCGGAGGAGCTTCGATCGGTCAAGGGGCCTCCGGCGGCCCGGCGGCGCGCGATCGACCGGCTGCTGGAGGGCGCCGAGCCCGGCTACGCCGAGACCCTGGCCACGTACCTGGCCGCGATCGCGCAGCGAAACGCGCTGCTTCGCCGCATCCGCGCCGGCGTCACCGGCGCCGCCGGCCTGGCGCCGTGGGACCACACCTGCGTCGCGTCGGGCGCCGCGGTGGCCCGCGCCCGCGCTCAGGCGATCGCCGAGCTGTCCGAGCCGTTCGGCGCCTGGCTGGCCGAGCTCGGTGGCGGGCGGGGCGGCCGGCTCGTGTTCGAGCCCTCGCCGTCGGCGCGGGGCGAGGTCGCGCTGGACGACCTGGAGGACTTCCTCGCCGACGGGCTCGAGCGGCACCGCGATCGCGACGTCCAGGCGGCCCAGACGCTCTCGGGACCTCACCGCGACGACGTGTGGATCGGCACGGACGATCACGACCTGCGCCGGTTGGGCAGCCAGGGCGAGCAGCGCACGGCGGTGCTTGCGCTCCTGCTTGCCTCCCGCGACCACCTGGCGCGGCGATCGGCCTTGCCGATCATGCTGCTGGACGACGTGCTGAGCGAGCTCGACCCGGGACGCCGTCGCCTCCTCGTCCAGGCGCTCGCCGGTGATGGACAGGCCTGGGTCACCAGCGCCGACCCCGACACGGCCGCGCTGGCGGAGGCGTCCGGCGCGGCGCATCATCTGCATGTGAAGGACGGGCGTGTCCAGTAGGCGGCGTCGCTTCCGGCGCGATCCGATCGCGATCGGCGAGCGGTTGTCGCGCTACCGCGGCGGTGCGGGCGCTCGGAGCGGATCGGAGCTCGGTCTGCTGCAGGCTGCGTGGCGCGACGTCGCCGGGCCGCAGGCCGCGGCGAAATCGGTGGTGGTGCGCCAGAGCCGCGCCGGTGTCGTCAGCATCGCCTGCGCGAGCGCGATGTGGGCGCAGGAGCTCGATGCGCGGCGCGACCTGATCACGAGTCAGCTCGCGCGAGCTACGCCCGACGTGCGTGTCACGGGGGTGCGCTTCGTGGTCGGCGACCACGTCATCCCCGAGGCCGCGCCGACGCGGGCGCGCCCCGCCGTGACCCCCACCGACGCCGAGGTGGCGAAGGCCCAGGCGCTCTTCGTCGACGTCACCGACCCCGCGCTTCGTGAGCGGCTGGTCCGCGCGGCCGCCGCACAGGCCGCGACCGCCCGAATCACGACAAAAAAGCCTGCAAAGAGGGAAAAACGCAGGGCGTGACGACCGCGCCGGCTGATACCGTGACCGGCAACAGGAGTCCTGGAGAACTTGGCCGAAATCACACCTGAGCACACCCCATCCGTACCGAGCTACGACTCGCAGGACATCACCGTCCTGGAGGGGCTCGAAGCGGTCCGCAAACGCCCCGGCATGTACATCGGGTCCACCGGTCCGCGGGGGCTGCATCACCTGGTCTACGAGGTCGTCGACAACTCGGTCGACGAGGCGATGGCCGGGTATTGCGACAGCATCCAGGTGACGCTGCACCCCGACGGCGCGTGCACCGTCTCCGACAACGGGCGCGGAATCCCCGTGTCGGCGATGGCCGACCAGGGTGGCAAGAGCGCCCTCGAGGTCATGCTGACGGTCCTGCACGCGGGCGGTAAGTTCGGCGGCGAGGGCTACAAGGTCTCGGGTGGACTCCACGGCGTGGGCGTCAGCGTGGTCAACGCCCTGTCCGAGACGCTGACCGCCGAGGTCCGCCGCGACGGCCACGTCTGGCGCCAGCGCTACGGCAACGGCGGCGCGCCGCTCACCGCCATCGAGAAGGGCGAGCCCGCCGACACCACCGGCACGACGATCTCGTTCAAGCCGGACGTCGACATCTTCGAGGAGCCCGAGTTCGACTACGACACGCTCGCCAAGCGATTCGAGGACACGGCGTTTCTGACGCGCGGGCTCTCGATCACGCTGACCGACGAGCGCGGCGTGCCGCAGACCCAGACGTTCCACGCCGAGGGCGGCATTCAGGACTTCGTGCGCCACCTCAACAAGGACCGCGACGCGATCCACAAGGACGTCGCGTACTTCGAGGCCGAGGGCGACGAGGGCGTGCTCGAGATCGCCATGCAGTGGACCAGCGGCTTCACCGAGGCGGTGCACAGCTACGCCAACAACATCAACACCCACGAGGGCGGCACCCACCTGTCCGGGTTCCGCACCGCGCTGACGGGCACGATCAACAGCTACGCGCGCGAGAAGGGCATCCTCAAGGAGAAGGACGAGAACCTGGAGGGCTCCGACACGCGGGAGGGCTTGACCGCGATCCTCTCGGTGCGCCTGCGCGAGCCCCAGTTCGAGGGGCAGACCAAGACCAAGCTCGGCAACTCCGAGATCCAGGGCTTCGTGGTGCGCCTGGTCAACGAGCGGCTCAAGGAGTACCTGGAGGAGCACCCCACCGAGGCACGGGCCATCTGCCAGAAGGGCGTCTCGGCCTCGCAGGCGCGTCTGGCCGCGCGCAAAGCACGCGATCTGGCCCGGCGCAAGGGCAACCTGGACGACCGGCTGCCGGGCAAGCTCCACGACTGCTCCGACCGCGATCCCTCCAACACCGAGATCTTCCTGGTCGAGGGCGACTCGGCCGGCGGCTCGGCCGTGCGCGCGCGCCAGGCGAGCTTCCAGGCGATCCTGCCGCTGCGCGGAAAGATCATCAACGTCGAGAAGGCGCGCTTCGACAAGGTGCTGTCCAACACCGAGATCCAGGCGATGATCGGCGCGATGGGCACCGGCATCGGCGAGGAGTTCAACCTCGCCAAGGCTCGCTACCACAAGCTCGTGCTGATGACCGACGCCGACGTGGACGGCGCCCACATCCGCACGCTCATCCTCACGTTCCTCTTCCGCCACATGCCCGAGCTCATCGAGGCCGGCTACGTCTACATCGCCTGCCCGCCGCTCTACAAGGTCAAGCAGGGCAACCAGGAGCAGTACATCGAGAAGGAGCCGGACCTCGAGGAGTGGCTCCTGGACCGCAACGTGGCCGACCTGCAGGTCAGCTCGTTCGGCAACGGCGCGCCGTCGGCCATGACCAAGACCCGCTTCCAGCGCTACCAGCGCTCGCTCCGCGAGCACGACGGCTGGTTCTCGGCGCTGCGGGCGGTCTACGGCGCCGGGCTCCTCGAGTTCATGCAGGAGAACGGGCTGATCGACGTCGAGCCCATCGACCTCGAGGCGCTCGCCGCCGCAGTCGTCGCGTCGGGCTCGACCGTGGCGTCGGTCACGATCGACCGCATCGACGAGGACGCACAGGTCGTCCACGCCAAGTCCGTGCAAAGCCGAAGCGGCGAGGCCCGCTCGGCGGCGATCCCGCTCGCGATCTTCCAGACGCGTGAGCTGCAGCGGCTCCGTGGCGTGCGAAGCCAGCTTCGCGAGCAGGACGGCGACGCGCCGTACCTGGTCCGCCGGGGCGCCAAGTCCCGCGAGGCCGCCACGTTCGACACGCTGCGCACCACGATCCTCGACCTGTGCCGCGAAGGCATCCAGCTCTCGCGCTTCAAGGGCCTCGGCGAGATGAACCACGAGCAGCTCTGGGAGACCACCATGGACCCCGAGCGGCGGATCCTCCAGCAGGTCGGCATGGACGACGCCGCCGTCGCCGATGAGCTCTTCTCCGTCCTGATGGGCGACCAGGTCGAGCCGCGCCGCGCCTTCATCGAGCACAACGCCCAGAAGGTGAAGAACCTTGACGTGTGAGCTTCCAAACGCCGCATTCACCACGGCTCTTGGTCGGCCTATTCGCAACCCTTCGGGTCACTCAAACGCTGACTGCGGCTGGATCTGCACCACATTCAACGCCGTCACGAGCGCGGCAAAGAAATGTCAGCCGCCATCAGCGTTTGAGCCGCCCGCAGGGTGGC
>JBKKDD010000147.1:0-5499 GCA_046708705.1 Miltoncostaeaceae bacterium
TGCGCGATCGGCACGTCGCTCAAGTCCGGCAAGACCATCCCGGTCAAGACCCCGGCGATGCTGGCCGAGGTGGCCGCGGCGGCGGCGCGCCTGGACGGCGCCAAGGACGTGACGCTGACAACGGGCACGCCCAACCGCGCCGACCGCGGCGCGCCGTACATGGCCAAGTGCGCTGCCGCCATTCGCGACGCGGCGGACCTGCCGGTGCAGGTGCAGATCGAGCCGCCGGACGACTTCGGCTGGTTTGCCGAGCTCAAGGACAGCGGTGTCGAGGCGCTCGGCATCCACCTCGAGACGTTCGATCCGGACGTGCTGACCAAGGTCGCGCCTGGCAAGGCGGCGCAGGGCATTCCGTACTACCTGGCCGCGTGGGAGGCGGCGGTCGAGGTGTTCGGCCCCGGCCAGGTCTCCACGTACTTCATCCTGGGCCTGGGCGAGTCGAGGGACGCGGTGCTGGCGGGCTGTCACGCCGCCATCGAGCGCGGCGTCTACCCATTCGTGGTGCCGTTGCGGCCGGCGCCGGGATCCATCCTCGCGACCGGCACCCCGCCCGCGCCCGAGTACATGATGGAGGTCTACGAGGCCGTCGCCCCGCTGCTGGCCGAGGCCGGCATGCTGAGCCAAGACGCCCGGGCCGGCTGCGTCCGCTGCCAGGCCTGCTCGGCCCTGTCCACGTTCGAGCGCGCGTTCGGTGGAGGGCGAAACGGTGACCCCGTCCCCGTCAAAGCCTAAAACTTACCCTCAAGTCGAGGTTTATGTAGCCCGCACGGCCGAGGAGATGGCGGGTCATTTCGAGGTTCGTCGTCACGTCTTCGTGTCCGAGCAGGGCCTCTTCCAGGAGTCGGACCGCGACCGCTGGGACGAGACCGCCATTCACGTCGTCGCGGTCGCCGGGGGCCAGGTCGTGGGCGCCGTCCGCCTCTACCCTCTCGACGAGGCCGGCCTGTGGCAGGACGACCGGCTCTCGGTATCGGTCACCGCCCGCACGCTTCGCGCGGGCGGACCGCTCGTGCGCTTCGCCGTCGCGACCGCCGGTGAGCTCGGCGGACACCTGATGATCGCCCGCATCCAGGGGCCGATCGTCCCGCTCTTCCGCTTTCTGGGCTGGGAACGCGTCGGCGGCCTGATCGACTACTGCGGCGTTCCCCACCAGCGCATGACGATCCCCCTCTCGGGCGCCGAGCCGGTGTTCTTGGAGGAGCGCTACGAATGGGCCCTGGGCACCGGGGTCGCCGGCTGAGGCAGGGTCGCCGGGTAACGCTAGCAACGGCGTCTGTGTCTCCAGGCCGAACACCGGGTACAGCGGGCCCGACTCGTTCACCTACGCGCTGAGCGACGGACAGGCGACGGCGAGCGGCACGGTCCTCAACGCGGTGCCCCGTCGCCGCCGCGGACACCCTCGTCACCGGGCAGGGTGCGCCGGGGGCGATCGACGTGCTCGCGAACGACGTCGATCCCGACGGCGGGGTGCTCAGCATCACCGGCCCCACCGCCGGGGCGCGTGGCGCCGTGGCCTGCGGGGCGGGCGTGTGCAACTCCACCCCCGCCGCCGGATACGTCGGGGCCGACACGTTCACCTACACGATCAGCGACCCCGACGGGGCGACCGCGGTTGGGACGGTCAACGGCGACACGCTGACGATCCGCAACCCGAACGGCGGGCCGGTCACCCTCACGGCGCTCAGCGTCTGCGTCCCCAAGGGCTTCACGTACGTGGCGAAGTCGGTCACCGGGCCGTTTGCCCGGGGTCCCGTGACGGGCTCGTGTGGCGCGGGTCGGGCCAAGCTGACCTGGGTCACGAGGGTGACGATCAAGGGGAAGGGTACGGCCGTCGTCCGCTTCACGGTCAGGATCGGCGGAGCGCCGACGGCGGCCAAGATCACGGCCAGCGCGATCGCCACCGCCAAGTTCGCGGTTGCGCCCCTCAGGCCCGGCGCGCCGATCAAGGTCACCGCCAAGTAACGGCTTGCGCGTCCGCGTCCCTCGTCAGCGCTCTGGACGGAGCGCGGCGAGCGGCGCGGCGTTCAGGTCCCAGACCACGACCTCGTCCGACGCGTCGCGCAGGCGCAGCACGCCCGAGTCGTCCAGCACCCCGACCTGAGGGCACACGAGCCCGGCCGCCTCGAACCGGGCGGCGAGGCGCACCGGGTCGCCGCACAGCAGAAAGCCATAGGACGGAAAGGCCGCGAGCCAGTCCTCCAGGCGCACTCCCGGCGGGACCGGAGTCGCGTCGACGTCGAGCGCGCAGCCCCAACCGCCCGCGCTCTCCAGGAATTGCAGCAACGACCCGACGAGGCCAGGCATCGACACGTCCCTGGCCGCCCACGCCTCGCCGGTCTCGGCGACATCGGCAATGAGCGCCAGATCGTCCGCGGCGCGATCGCGGCGTGCGCTTCGCAGGTGACTGAAGAAGCGCGCCCCGTCGGGGCTCTCCACCAGCTCGCCCTCCAGGCACACGGCCAGGCACACCGCGTCGCCGGGACGGGCGTTGGCGGCGCGCAGCGGTCGGCCCGACCAGCCGACGGCGAACGTCGACAGGCCGCTCTCCCCCTCGCGCACCGTGGTGTGCCCGCCGACGACCGGCACGCGGTACAGGTCCGCCGCGAGCTTGATGCCCTCAAGCACGCCGCGCACCACGTGCTCGGGGCCGACCACCGTGTCGAGCAGGGCCATCGGACGGCCACCCGTCGCCGCGATGTCGTTCAGGACCGTGACGACCCCGGCGATGCCGGCGACACGAGGCTCGGCGGCGACGAGCTCGGGGCGGATGGCCTCGGCGGCGAGCACCCCCGCGTACTGGTCGACGATGTTGAGGAGCGCCGCGTCGTCGCCGTCGCCGCCGATCGTCTCGGCGACATGCCGGAGATCTCGCTTGGCGAGGAGGCCCGGGTGCTCCAGCGCGCGCTTCGCCAGGTCATTAAGATCGGCCACATGCCAAGCCTAACCGTCGCGACCGCCGGGCTCGATCTGATGGCCGATGCCTTGCGCGAGCAAGGCGTCGATGTGCAGGCGATCGATTGGAAACCGCCCGCAGCCGGCAACGCCGACGACATACGCCTGCTGACCTCGCTCGCAAACGACGAGGTCGAGGCTGCCAACGAGCTCGCGCTGACCCGACTTCAGACCGCCCGGCCCATGCTGGTCGGGGCAGGCCTCGCGATCGACCACATCCCCGGGCTCGAGGGCCGCCTGGTGCTCCACGCCGGACCCCCAATCGAGTTCGATGAGATGTGCGCGCCGCAGCAGCACACCATCGTGGGGGCCTGCATGCTGGAAGGCTGGGCGACCGATCGCGATGAGGCGAGGACCAAGCTGTCGCACGGCGAGATCGAGGTCGCGCCCGCGCACTCGCTCGGGGCTGCGGGAGCGATGACCGGGGTCATCTCGCCGTCGATGGCCGTCTGGCGGGTCCGCGACGAGGAGAGCGGCATCGAGGCGTGGTCGCCGTTTTGCGACGGGCCCGGCGATTCGTTCTGGCTGGGCGTGGGCACCGACGAGGCGGTTCGCCGACAGCGGGTGTTCGCCGAGCAGGTCGCCCCCGGGTTCGATGCGGCACTGCGGGCGCGCGGTCCCATCGACGTGTCGGCGCTGCTCGCCCAAGCCGTGGCCATGGGCGACGACTGCCACATGCGCCATCAGGCGGCGACCATGCTGCTGCTGCGCGAGGTGCTGCCGGCGATGGCCGAGCACGCAGGCGACGCGGTCCTGCCGACGGCGCAGATGACCTCGGCCAACGGACACTTCGCGCTGACGCTGACGATCGCGGCCTGCCGTACGGCGCTCGCCGCCACGCAGGGCATCCGCGGCTCGAGCGTGGTGACGTTCATCAGCCGCAATGGCGTCGAGGCCGGCGTCATGCTGGCGGGCCTGCCCGGTCGGTGGTTCACCGCGCCGGCGACGCTGGTCGGCGACCCCCTCTACCGCCCCGGTTTCGGGGACGCAGACGCCGCCCCCGACATCGGCGACTCGGCGCTGGTGGAGTGCGCCGGCCTGGGTGGCGCGGCGAGCGCGGCGAGCCCCAGCGTGGCGGCGTTCCTCGGTGGCGGGCTCGCGGACGCGATCGGGCGAACGCGGATGATGGACGAGATCTGCCTGGATCGCAGCGAGCGCTTTCGCATCCCCACCCTGGACGGCGAGGGCACGCCGATCGGGGTCGACGCGCGGCTGTGCCTGGATACCGGCATCACGCCGCTCATCAACACGGGCATCCTGCACCGCGTCGACGGCGGCCAGATCGGCGCGGGCATCGCGCGCATCCCGCTCGAGCCGTTCCGCGACGCCTTGGTGGCATTGGCGGCGGACATCCTGGGCCCGACCCGCTGACGCTCCGCGTTCACGAGGTCGGCGCGATCGTCGCCGGCACGACCGGCGGCACGGTGATGGCGAGCGGGGCGGGGTGGGCGTGGCTGCGCGAGGAGACCCTGGTCATCCACGTCAGCGGAGCCAGGGGCCCGCGCGGCCCGCTGACGGCGATCGTCCACCGCGTCCCGGTCAGCGCCCCGGGTGAGCGGATGCCGATCGACGCGAGCGTCGCGCGTGTGTGGCGCACCCCGCCGCCCCCGCCGGCGGCGGGCGCCGAGGCAGTGGCCGCGGCCTGCCTGGCGGTGCGCCCGCACATGTGGAACGATCCCCGCGCCCTTCGCTTGGGCATCGACGACCTCGACGAGGTCGCCCGCAGCCTGGCCGGGCGCGGCCCGGGCCTGACCCCGGCGGGCGACGACGCCCTGGCCGGCTACGTCTTCGCCCGCATCGCGCTCGCCCATCCCGAATCCCACCGCACCGCCCGCGCCGCCCGCACCGCCGCCGAGGTCACCGGCGAGCCCTCCGCCTCCCTCCTTCGCGCCGCCGCCGACGGCGAGGTCTTCGCCCCGGCCGCCCAGATGCTGGCCGCGCTCCTTCGCGCCGACGGCCCCGCCCTGGCCCCCGCCGTCCGCACCCTGACCGCCCTGGGCCGCACGACTGGAGGCGCCTACCTGACGGGCATCGTCCGCGCCCTGGAGTCCTGACCCGACCTCGAGCGCGGGGCAGACGTGGTTAGGAGCGGAAGGTCAGGTAGTGGTCGCCCCCGGGGCACCAGAACACGAGGCAGCTTCCGTCCTCGCAATGGCCGACGCAGGCGCAGTCGCAGTGATGGTCGGCGCAGGGGCGGCGCACACGGGCGAGAATGCCGTCGGGACGCGCCGGGATCAGAGCCGGAAAGAACTCGGTGGCGTCGACGGGGATCTCAGTCCGAAGTGCAGTGCTCATGCGGTTCCATCCTGCTCGTTTACGGGGCTTTTGCTCATGCGTTCGTTCTCGGAGGGCGCTTCCCTGCCTGCGCTGAGCGTCCTCCACAACACGTCGGCGCACCCTTTGGCGTCGCCGCTGGCGACACGGTCCTCCAGCAGCTCGATCCCCAGGCGCAACGCCACGGGGTCGAGGGGTGGGCGGGTCGCCCGCTGGATCCTGCCATACCTCGTCGGCGTGACATCCTCGTCCAGGTTGAACAGCTCCTCATGG
>JBKKDD010000148.1:0-4050 GCA_046708705.1 Miltoncostaeaceae bacterium
GCGGCGGCGGGCGAAGATCGACAGGCGGATCGTGTTGCCGATCAACAGCACCGCCGCGACGACCAGGATCAGCATCAGCCCGAACGCCCCCCAGCGCAGCACCTTGGCCGCCGACAGGAAGTCCTGCGTGGTCTTCTGGTTGACGCTGAACCCCTGCGGCGAGTTTTCGTCCTTCAGCCAGTACGACTTGGAGCCGAGGTCGTCGACGATCTTCTGCTGGTTGGCCGGGTCGTCGGGCTTGATCGTGATCGTGGCCGGCAGCGGGTTCTCCGACAGGAGCTTCAGGATGTCGCCGCCGAACTGGGACTTCGCGTCCTCGAGCACCTGGTCGCGGTTGCGATAGACGCTGCTCTCGACGTTCGGATGAGCCTGAACCGCGGTGATGGCGGCCTGTATGTCCGTGGGAGCCGCGTCGAGCTTGATGAACGCGCGGAGGTCGAGCTTGTCCTTCTGGCCCTCGATCTGCGACTGGCTCCACGAGAACACCGCCAGGAAGATGCCGAGCGTCGCGATGGCGATCAGCACGGTCGCGGTCGCCGCGAACGAGATCGCGGCATTCGACCGGATCGATCGGAGCGCCTCGAGCGAGAAAAACCGCACCCTGCTGCTCATCACTGGCCTGCCTGGTAGGCGCCGCGGCGCTGATCGCGCACCAGCTTGCCGCCGGACAGCTCGATGACCCGCATCTGCATCTTGTCGACCAGGTCGCGGTCGTGCGTGGCCATGACCACGGTGGTGCCGGTGCGGTTGATCCGGTACAGAAGCTGCATGATCCCGATGGACGTTTCCGGATCCAGGTTGCCCGTCGGCTCGTCTGCAATCAGCAGTGCCGGGTGGTTGACGAACGCGCGGGCGATCGACACCCGCTGCTGCTCGCCGCCGGAGAGCTCGGTCGGCAGGCGCGCGGACTTCTCGGCCAGGCCGACCAGCGCCAGCATCTCGGGCACCTTGCGCCGGATGGAGCGCGGGGAGTCGCCCGTGACCTCGAGCGCGTACGCGACGTTCTCGTAGACCGTGCGCCGCGGCAGCAGCTTGTAGTCCTGGAACACGCACCCGATCTCACGACGCAGGTGGGGGATTTTGTGTTTGTGGAGCTTGGCGAGGTTGCGCGAGCCGATCATCAGCCGGCCCTCGTCGATGGCGAGCTCGCGGATGAGCAGCCGGATGAACGTCGACTTGCCCGACCCGCTGGCCCCGACCAGGAACACGAACTCGCCCGGGTCGATCGACAGCGACACGTCGTCGAGGGCCCGAACGCCGCCGGGATAGGTCTTGGTGACGTTGTCAAACACGACCATGGGCCCGGATCCCGGGCGCAGCACCGAGCGCCGACGTCCCCGCTCGGATGTGAGCGGCGCGGGCTGGGTCACCGCCTGATCCGCCCACAGGTCCTCCGCGACCGGCTCGGGCGCGGGCAGCACGGGATCGCCGGCGTCTGCCGGGGTCTCCCGTTCGGGCTCTGATGCCGCGTCTGGCGGCGGCTCTCCGTTTACGCTGCTCGTGGAGATATTTCTCTGCGGGGTGGGGTCCAAAGCTCCAGCCAGGGTATCCATGATTTCGCGATCGTGTCAAACGTGCGGGGCCGGTCGGCCCCACGCCGCAGACTGTGTTCGCACTCACGCGCCGGACACCTGCCCGGCGCGTCACACCTTCGCGCCGCGCCCCTTGGCCCGCCGCTCGAGCTCGGCGCGGATGAACCCGTCCAGGTCGCCGTCGAGCACCGACTGGGCGTTTCCGACCTCGTGCCCGGTGCGCAGGTCCTTGACCATCGTGTACGGGTGCACCACATAGGAGCGGATCTGGCTGCCGAATCCGATCGTCTGCGAATCGCCCCGCAGCTTCGCGGCCTCGGCCTCGCGCCGCTCCAGCTCCAGCAGCACCAGGCGCGAACGCAGCATCGACATCGCGGTCGCGCGGTTCTGCAGTTGCGAGCGCTCGTTCTGGCACTGCACGACGATTTTGGACGGCAGGTGGGTGATGCGGACGGCCGACTCCGTCTTGTTGACGTGTTGCCCGCCCGCCCCGCTCGCGCGGTAGGTGTCGACGCGCAGATCCTTCTCGTCGATCTCGACGTCCACGGACTCGTCCACCAGGGGCGCAACCTCGACCGCGGCGAACGACGTCTGGCGCCGGTGGGCCGAGTCGAACGGGCTCAGCCGCACCAGGCGATGCACACCGCGCTCGGCCGAGAGCAGGCCGTACGCGTTGCGGCCCTCGACCGTGAACGTCACGCTCTTGATGCCGGCCTCGCCGCCCTCCTGGGCCTCCTTGACGTCGGTCTTGAGCCGGCGCTGCCCCGCCCACCGCGTGTACATGCGAAGGAGCATCTCGGCCCAGTCCTGGGCGTCGGTGCCGCCCTCGCCCGCGTTGATCGTCATCACCGCGCCGCGGGAGTCGTGCTCGCCGCCGAACAAGCGCTCCTCCTCGACCGCCGCCAGGTGCATGCCCGCGCGCGTCAGCGTCTCGTCGAGCTCGGTGACGAACCCCGAGTCCACCTCACCGTCGTCCCGGGCCTCGTCGCGCGCCATCTCGAGCAGCTCGCCGGCGTCCACCAGCTCACCGGTCAGGTCACGGTAGTCGGTGATCCGCTGGGTCAGCGCCGCGTGCTCGGAGGACGTGCGCGCCGCGGCCTTCTGGTCGTCCCAGAATCCGGGCGCCTGCATCGCCTGCTCCAGCTCGGCGATGCGGTCATCGATCCCCGCCGGGTCAAAGGTAGTCGCCCAGCAGACCCGCACGCTCCCGCAGGTGCGTCAGGCGCTGGACGAGATCGTCGAGGCGTTGCTGGTCGTCAGCGGACATCTACGCCCCGTGGCACTTCTTGTACTTGAGCCCGGAGCCGCACGGACACGGGTCGTTGCGCCCGACACGGTCCTCCTCGCTGACCACCCGCTGCTCGACCCGGGGCGCCGCCACCGCGGCCTCGCCCTCGAAGCCCGCCTCCAGCGCGAACTCCTCGTCGTCGACCGCGCCGTCGAAGCCCTGGATCGGGTCGGACGCGTACGAGTAGTTGACCTGCTCCGGCTGGTGCGACTCGACCTCGGGCGCCTGCTGGACCTCGAGGTGGAACATGTAGCGGACGAACTCGCTCTTGACCCCGTCCATCATCTCCTCGAACATGTCGTGTCCTTCGAGGCGGTACTCCGACAGTGGGTCCTTCTGCCCCAACGCGCGCAGGTGGATGCCCTCGCGCAGGTAGTCCATGTCGTACAGATGCTCGCGCCAGTGCTGGTCGACGGTGCTGAGCAAGACGTAGCGCTCCAGGTCGCGGATGAGCGGGTGACCACTCTCCTCGTTGGGGCCGAGCTCCTCCTCGCGACTGGCGTACGCGTCCATCGCGTCATCCTCGAGTCGGTCCAAGAGCTCCTCGCGGGTCAACGCCTCCAAGTCCAGGTCGGCCGGCCCGAACGAGACCGGGTAGTAGGTCGCGAGCTGCGCGAACAGGCCGTCCAGGTCCCATTCCCTGGGCGGGCCGGTCTCGTCGTCGTAGGAGTCGACGACGCCCACCAGGGTCTCGGCGATCCAGTCCTTGGCCTGCTCGGACAGGTCCTCGCCTTCGAGCACCTGCCGGCGCTCGCGGTAGACGACCTCGCGCTGCTTGTTCAGCACGTCGTCGTACTCGAGCACGCGCTTGCGGATGCCGAAGTTCTGCTCCTCGACCTTCTTCTGGGCGCCCTCCACGGTCTTGCTGAGGATGCCGGCCTCGATCGGGATGTCATCGGAGGGGCCGAGGCGGTCGAGCACCTTGTACATGCGGTCACCGGAGAAGATGCGGATCAGGTCGTCCTCGGCCGACAGGTAAAAGCGCGACTTGCCGGGGTCGCCCTGGCGGCCGGAGCGTCCGCGCAGCTGGTTGTCGATGCGCCGGCTCTCGTGGCGCTCGGTGCCCAGGACGTAGAGGCCGCCGAGCTCCGCGATCCCCTCGCCCAACTTGATGTCCACGCCACGGCCGGCCATGTTGGTCGCGATCGTGACGGCGCCCTTCTGCCCGGCGCCGAGGATGATCTCCGCCTCGCGGGCGTGGTTCTTGGCGTTCAGGACGTCGTGCGGGAC
>JBKKDD010000149.1:0-13962 GCA_046708705.1 Miltoncostaeaceae bacterium
TTGTGGTGGGCAAGGTCAAGGACCTCAAGGCCGGCATGGGCTTGAACGTCGAGACCGGTGAGTACGTCGACCTTGTCAAGGCCGGCATCATCGACCCTGCGATGGTGACGCGCTCGGCGCTGCAGAACGCGGCCTCGATCGCCAAGAACATCATCACCACCGAGTGCGTCGTGGTCGACAAGGCCGGCGACGACCCGATGGGCGGCATGGGCGGAATGCCCGGCGGCGGGATGCCCGGCGGCGGGATGATGTAGATCGGGGCATGCCGATTCGCTGGACCGACGGGGGCCTCCAGGGCCCCCGTCGTCATTTCTGACCCCATCGCGGGCGAAACAGTGACTGTCCGAGCCGCCAAGTGGCCGTCCGGTCTGCCAAGTAGCCGCTTGGTCGGCCACGTGACCGTCACGTCCGTCAGGCACTGTGCGGCTGTCAAATGGAAGTTCGGCCTGCCAAATGGCCGTCCCGTCCGCCAAGTGACCGTCTCTGCCGACGAGGGTGCCCGCGTTCGTCAATCGGCGTGGCCGGCTGCCAACTGGGCGGTCTCTCGCGGCGACCTTGCTACGGTCGCGGGCCGTGAGACTTCGGATCGCCACAGCCGTCCACTGCTCGGACACCGATCGCACTGCTTCGGCGCCTGCCGGTCTTCGCTCGGATCGATGTGGTCGCTCGGCGCCTGATGCTGAGCGTCGTGAGACGCGGCTGTGACCGCCACGGCGGTCGGGGCGCTCGTGATCATCTTGCTCGGGTGGCTGGCGCGCCGCCTGGGGCTTCTGCGCGTCGCCGACGGGCCGATCCTGATCCAAGTCGTGATCTACCTGGCGCTGCCCGCCCTCGTGTTTCAGATCATGGTCACCAGCGACCTGCAGGCGCAGTTGCTGCTCGTCCCGCTGGTCGGGTTCGCCCTCCACGCGGTGTTGGTCATGATCGCGCTCGGCGCGGCGCGGGTGCTGCGGCTCGACCGTCCCTCGACCGGGGCGCTGGTCGTGGCGAGCGCCGTCGGCAACACCGGCTTCTTCGGCGTCCCGTTGATCGCGGCGTCGGGACCGCATCTGTCCGTCGCGGCCGCGGTCATGTTCGACACGTTCTGCACCGGGATCCTGACGTGGACCAGCACGGTCTGGATCAGCGGGCGGTTCGGCCAGGTCAGCGCCGAGCGCGCGCCGATGACCAGCATGTGGCGCAACCTGCTGCTGCCGCCGACCGGGGCGATGGCGCTCGGGCTCGCGCTCAACCTGGGGGGCGTGCGGAGCCTGCCGCAGGCGATCGATCGTCCGCTCACGATCCTGGCCGGGGCGGTGCTGCCGCTGGTGCTGATCTACGCGGGGCTGGTGATCGAGTGGGACGGCATCCTGCGTGCGTGGCAGGAGGTCGGCACGGTCGTCGTGATCCGCCTTGTTCTCAGCCCGCTCATCGGAGTCGCCCTGGCCATGGCGATCGGGCTCGACGGCGACGTCTTGCGGACGGTCGTGCTGATGACAGCCATGCCAACCGCCATGATGTCGCTCGTGATCGGTGGATGGTTCAAGCTGAAGACCGACCTGATCGTCGGCGCTATCGTCGCGACGACCCTGCTCGCGACACTGGTGCTGCCGTCGATTCGGGCGCTCCTGTGAGTACCAGCCGCCACCGACGTTTGAGCGACCGCTTGATCAAAATTCTCGGGTCGGTCGCGAATAGGCCGCCCAAGTTCCGTGTCGGGGGCGGCGAATGAGGAGCTTCGGCGATCGGCTGGCGGCGGCCGTCGCGTCGCGCGAGTCGCAGATCGTGCTCGGCCTGGACCCGGATCCGTCGCGCGTGCCCGGCGGCGCCGCCGGCGCCGAGCGGTTCTGCCTGCAGGTGATCGCCGCCGCCGCCGAGCACTGCGTCGCGGCCAAACCGCAGCTCGCGTGCTTCGAGCGTTTCGGCGCCGATGGCTGGCGGGCGTTCGAGACGGTCGCGGCCACCGCAGCCGAGGCCGGGCTGCTCGTCATCGCAGACGCCAAGCGCGGCGACATCGACGCCACCGCGCGCGCCTACGCCGAGGCCTTCCTGCGCGATCCGATCGACGCGCTGACCGTCAACCCCATGCTCGGCGGCGACGCGGTCGAGCCCTTTCGCGCGGCGGCCGAGGGCTCGGGGCGCGGCGTGTTCGTGCTCGTCCGCACGTCCAACCCGGGTGCCGCGGACCTGCAGGATCTGCGGTTGGAGGACGGGCGGCTCTGGCACGAGGCGCTCGCGCGCTTGGTCGCCGGGTGGGGCCAGGCCAGCGTCGGGACCTCCGGGCTCTCGGCGATTGGCGCCGTTGTAGGTGCCACCGTGCCGCAACGCCTGGTCGCGCTGCGCGATCTGATGCCCGACCAGGTCTTCCTGCTTCCCGGCGTCGGCGCTCAGGGCGGTCGTCCCGAGGACCTGGGCCCCGCCTTCGGCGGCCGCGCCGCGGGCGCGCTGGTGTCGGCGAGCCGCTCGATCATCTCCAGCGACGACCCGTCCGCCGCCGCCGCCGCGCTTCGCGCCGTGGTCTGGAGCGCCTGGCGCTCGTCCACCGCGTAGCTCTGGTCGCCGGCGTCTGATCCCAGCGACCCGCCGGTGCGCCAAGTGGCCGCGCAACCGCTCGTGCCTGACAGGACACGGCGGCGTTCGGTGC
The DNA here is from genome assembly GCA_046708705.1 of Miltoncostaeaceae bacterium. Classification (GTDB taxonomy): domain Bacteria; phylum Actinomycetota; class Thermoleophilia; order Miltoncostaeales; family Miltoncostaeaceae; genus CALMEC01. The sequence continues at coordinate 2,624 of JBKKDD010000149.1, forward strand.
GACTGGCCGGGGTGCTAGATTCAGCCCAATGCGCCTTTGGCCGCTGCTTGCGGCAGGCATCAGCGCCGCGGCGTTCGCGGCGACGGCCGCCTCCGCACCACCTCCCGTCACCGCACGCGCCCTCATCCTCGTCAACCCGGCGACGGAAGAGGTGCTGGCCGAACGCGCCCCCGACCGACGGTTGCCGATGGCGAGCACGACCAAGATGATGACCGCGATCGTGACGCTGGAGCACACGAAGCTCACGGACGTGGCGGTCGTGCCCCGGGTGGCCGACGCGCTCGGGGGATCCACCTCGGGCCTCATCGCGGGTGAGCGTCTGTCGATCCGGACGCTCCTGAGCGGGCTGATGATCGGGAGCGGCAACGACGCCTCGGTCGCGCTCGCGCTGCACGTCGGCCGCGGGTCGGAGCAGCGGTTCGTCCAGCTCATGAACGCCGAGGCCAATGAGATGGGGCTGACCCGGACCCGGTTCGCCAACCCCCACGGCCTGGATCACCCCGCTCACTATTCCACGGTCCGTGAGCTCGTCGTCCTTGGCGAGCGGATCATGCAGAGTCCGTTCCTGCGGCGGCTGGTGGCGCAGCGCGTCACCACCATCCCCGGCCCCGGCGGGCGCGGCACCCGTCGCCTGAAGTCCGAGAACGACCTGCTGGCGATCGACCGCGAGGCCGACGGCATCAAGACCGGACACACCCGCAACGCCGGGTACTCCCTGGTCACCCACGCGCGGCGCCGGGTCAACGACGTCGAGCTCTACGCGGCCATCATCGGCTCCACCAGCCGCGCGCAGCGGGCCCGCGACGCCAAGCGGCTGCTGGACTGGGGCTTCTCCCAGTACGTTCGGGTCAAGCCCCTGTCGCGCGGCACGACGATCGCGTCGGTTCCGGTCCGGGACCGCTCCGGTGTCGTGGCGCCGCTGTCGGTCGCCAAGGACCTGGCCGTCACCATCAAGATCGGCCGCAAGCTGACCCGCACCGTGATCGCCCGGGCCGAGATCGTCGGTCCGGTCGCGGCCGGCGCCGTGGTGGGGGAGGTCCGGATCAACGACGGCGCGCGCGTGGTCGGCACGCGCGAGCTGGTCGTCACGACGGCGATCGACGGGCCGAGCATCGCCGAGCGCATCCGCTCAGGCCTGGGGAGGCTCGTGTGATCCTGACCGTCACGCTCAACGCCGCCCTGGACCGTACGCTCACGGTGCCGAGCTTCTCGTCCGCCCATCGCCACCGCGCGACCGGCGCCATCGCGCTGCCCGGCGGCAAGGGGGTCAACGTCGCCCGCGCGCTCAAGGTCCTCGGCGAGCCTGTCATCGCCACCGGCCTGGCCGGCGGGAGAACCGGCACCACGATCATCGAGGAGCTCACCGCCGAGGGCATCCTCAACGACTTCGTCCGCATCCGCGACGAGTCACGCGCCTCGACCGCCGTCGTGGATCCCATGAGCGGCGACCAGACCGAGATCAACGAGGTCGGCCCGGCCGTCGGCGCCGACGAGATCGCCGTCCTGTTCGACAAGCTCCGCTACCTCTCCAAGGGCGCCGACCTGGTCGTGTTGGCCGGCTCGTTGCCGCGCGACGTCCCCGAGGACATCTACGCCAGGATGCTGCGCGAGCTCAAGGCCGCGTCCATCCCCGCCGCGCTCGACGCGTTCGGCGAGATCCTGCGAGCCGGGCTGACCGGAGAGCCCCTGATCATCAGCCCCAACCGCCGCGAGGCTGAGGAGGTCGTGGGCTACGAATTCCAGGACGACGCCGATCTGGCGAGCGGCGCCGAGGCCCTCGCGCACATGGGCGCGCGCATCGTGCTGATCCACGACGTCGACGGCTGCGTGGCGCGGGTCGGCGCCGGCAAGGGCGGGCGCACGTTCCGCGCGCGCCTGGAGCCGGTCGGGGACGTCGTCGCCACCGTCGGATCCGGCGACTCGCTGCTGGCCGGGTTCGTCTCATCGTGGCTCGCCCACTCCGACCCCGAGCGGGCCGTGCGCTGGGCCGTGGCGTGCGGCGCGGCCAACACCCTGCGCCTCGGGGCCGGCGTCTTCGACGTCCGGGACGCCGAAGCGTTCTCCCGGCGCGTCGAGATCATCGAGTTATCTTAAGCCCGCAAACGCCCGTGGGTACTGACGAATCGCATGCTCCGTGCGTGAAATGTCCGTTGCGGTCGCGGCGGGACGGCTGGTAGCCTGCGGCGCAGACAGCATGTGACGGAAACCGAGTTCGCAGCAACCAGCAAACCCAGGTCGGCCACCGCCGGGCTGGGTTTTTTCGTACCCGTTCACGTGCTCGGCCGAACCGACCAGTTGGAGGTGTGATGGGGATGGAGATCGAGATCGGGATGGGCAAGCGCGGCAGGCGGGCCTATGGACTCGACGAGATCGCGATCGTGCCGAGCAGGCGCACGCGCGACCCCGAGGACGTCGACATGACGTGGCAGCTCGGACCGTTCATGTTCGACTTCCCCCTCCTGGCATCGGCGATGGACGGCGTGGTCAGCCCGCTGACCGCCGGCATCATCGGCAAGATCGGCGGCCTCGGAGTGCTCAACTTGGAGGGCATCCAGGTGCGCTACGAGGAGCCCGACTCCGAGCTCGAGCACATCGCCAGGTACCCGCCCGCCGACGCCACGCGTGGACTGCAGGAGATCTACCGCAGACCCGTCGACCCCGACCTGATCCGCCAGCGCATCCGTGACATCAAGGCCCAGGGCGTCGTCGCCGCCGGGTCGTTCACGCCGCAGAAGGTCACCGATCACATCGACGTCGCGCTCGAGGCCGGCCTCGACATCCTCGTCATCCAGGGCACCGTCGTCTCGGCCGAGCACGTCTCGTCCCAGCACGAGCCGCTCAACCTCAAGAAGTTCATCGCCGAGCTGCCCGTCCCGGTGATCGTCGGCGGCTGCGCCTCCTACTCCACCGCCTTGCACCTGATGCGCACCGGCGCGGTCGGCGTACTGGTCGGGGTCGGCCCCGGCGCCGCCTGCACGACCCGCCAAGTCATCGGCGTGGGCGTGCCCCAGGCCACCGCCATCGCCGACGCCGCCGGCGCCCGTATGCAGCACCTGCTGGAGACCGGCCGCTACGTCAACGTCATCGCCGACGGCGGCATGAGCTACGGCGGCGACCTCGCCAAGGCGATCGCCTGCGGCGCCGACGCATGCATGATCGGCTCCCCCCTGGCCAAGGCCAAGGAGGCGCCCGGCAAGGGCTTTCACTGGGGCATGGCGACGTTCCACCCCGAGCTGCCACGCGGCACCCGCGTCGCGACCAAGACGATCGGCACCCTCGAGGAGATCCTGGTCGGACCGGCCGCCGAGAACGACGGGTCGCTCAACCTGATGGGCGGCCTTCGCAACGCGATGGCGACCTGCGGGTACGAGTCGATCCAGAGCTTCCAGAAGGTCGAGGTCATGGTCGCGCCGGCGATCAAGACCGAGGGCAAGAAACTGCAGACGGCGCAAGCCGTGGGGATGGGGTGAGATCAGCGGGGGTGCTCGACCCCGCGCTCGCCGGAGCCGTGCCAGGGGGCGTGCTGGTCGTCGACTACGGCGCCCAGTACAGCCAGCTGATCGCCCGGCGCATCCGGGAGTGCCGCGTGTTCTCGGCCCTCGTCGCCCACGACGTCTCCGCCGAGCAGATCGCAGCGCTCGAGCCCGCCGGGCTCGTGCTCTCGGGCGGACCCTCCTCGGTCTACGAGGACGGCGCGCCGGCGGTGCGCCCCGAGCTGCTCGAGCTCGGCATCCCGGTGCTCGGCATCTGTTACGGCATGCAGGGCATGGCCCAGGTGCTGGGCGGTGAGGTCGCCCACACCGGGGGCGGCGAGTTCGGGCGCACGCCGATCCGCGTCACCTCACGCGACGGGCTCTTCGGTGTCCTGCCCGCCGAGCAGTGCTGGATGAGCCATCGCGACGCCGTGGTGCGTCCGCCTGCGGGGTTCACCGTCTCGGCCGAGACCGACGGCGCGCCTGTGGCCGCCATGGAGGACCCCGTCCGGCGCATGTACGGCGTCCAGTTTCACCCCGAGGTCGTGCACACTCCGTTTGGTACGGACCTGCTCAAGGGTTTCCTGTTCGACGTCTGCGACTGCGTACCGACCTGGACCGCGGCGCACGTCATCGACGAGCAGGTGGAGCGCATCCGCGCCCAGGTCGGCGACCAACGCGCCATCTGCGGTCTCTCCGGCGGGGTCGACAGCGCCGTTGCGGCGCTGCTCGTCCACAAGGCGATCGGCGACCGCCTGACCTGCGTGTTCGTGGACCACGGCTTCATGCGCCACAACGAGGCCGAGCAGGTGGAGCTCGCGTTCGGCCACCACTTCGGCGTCCCGCTCGTGCACGTCCGTGCGCAGGATCGGTTTCTGGCCAAGCTCGCGGGCATCAGCGAGCCCGAGGCCAAGCGCAAGGCCATCGGCGAGGAGTTCATCCGGATATTCGAGGAGGAGGCCGCCAAGCTCGGCGCGGTGCCGTTCCTGGTGCAGGGCACCCTGTACTCCGACGTCATCGAGTCGGGTGGGCGCGACGGCGCCGCCACCATCAAGAGCCACCACAACGTCGGCGGCCTGCCCGAGGACATGGCGGTGGAGCTCGTGGAGCCCCTGCGCCAGCTCTTCAAGGATGAGGTCCGGTCGGTGGGCGAGGAGCTGGGCCTGCCCGACCCCATGGTCTGGCGCCAGCCGTTCCCGGGGCCCGGCCTCGCCATCCGCATCATCGGCGAGGTCACCCAGGAGCGGCTCGAGATCCTCCGCCACGCCGACCACGTGCTGCAGGAGGAGGTGCGTCGCGCCGGGCTCTACCGCGATCTGTGGCAGAGCTTCGCGGTGCTGCCGGCGATCCGCAGCGTCGGCGTGCAGGGCGACAGCCGCACGTACGCCTACCCCATCGTCATTCGCGCCGTGACCAGCGACGACGCCATGACCGCCGACTGGGCCCGCCTGCCCTACGAGCTGGTGGAGCAACTGTCCAACCGCATCATCGCCGAGGTCCCAGGCGTCAACCGGGTCGTCCTGGACGTCACGTCCAAGCCCCCCGGCACCATCGAATGGGAGTGACCGCGGCCGGTGGGTTACCCGATCTCGCGCACCCTCGGGCGTCGATGGACCTGAACCTCGATCACCTGGCCATCCTGCTTCAGCATGACGAGCGTCCCGTCTCGGCGATCCTCGACGAACCGCACCAGCTCGGTGAGCGCGGCCTCGTCGAGTTGGTGGCCCAGGCGCAACCCGAGCGCGACCCGATCGACGCCGGGCAACGCCGCCGGCGCCGCGGCCGCGGTCGTCGAACCCTGCGCGATGCGCAACGGTCGGCTCGGTGCCGGGACCTTGCGGCTTTGCAGGTGATGCCAACAGTACGGGCTCCCGCGAAACGGACTCTGCTGGCAGCGCTTTCCGTGGCCCGCGACCGCGATACACCGTGTGACCGGGCTTGCTGACATGCTCACACCACCTCGTCGGCGTCCGGAGTACCCCTGGATGGACCCACACGGCCGGATGCGTCCACAACGTTATATCCTGATTGTCGGACAGACGACTCCTCACATCAGCGGGTTCCGCCCGCCGAGGTTGCGGCAGCCGTCGCTATTTCCTAGCATTCCCCGGCTGGACGCGGCGCGAGGGCGCCGCTTTTCTTGTTTCAGATGACTTTTCTCGAAGGGCACGAATGAGCACACAGAGCGCCAAAGCAGGGACGGTCGATCGCCGCTGGTGGATCGTGGACGCCGAGGGCCAGAACCTGGGGCGCCTGGCAACGGTCATCGCGGAGACGCTTGCGGGCAAGCGCTCCCCGTGGTTCACGCGCCACGCCGACACCGGCGACTTCGTCGTCGTGGTCAACGCGGGCAAGGTCACCGTGACCGGCAACAAGCTTCAGGAGAAGCGCTACTACCGCCACTCGGGCTACCCCGGCGGCCTCAAGTCCCGGACTCTGGCCGAGCAACTGGACCGCGGACCCGAGGAAGTGCTGCGCAAGGCCGTACGCGGAATGCTCCCCAAGAACCGCCTGGGGCGCCAGCAGCTCCTCAAGCTCAAGATCTACGCCGCGGCGGAGCATCCGCACGCGGCCCAGAAGCCCGAGCCGCTCCGGCTCACACGAAAGGCAGAGGTATGACGGACGAGACGATCGAGACGCCTGCGACAACCGATGCGGAGACGCCGGCGCCCGAGGCCGCGCCCGTGGCCGAGGTCGTCGTGGCGCCGATCACCGCGGCCGGACCCGGCAGCGACCGGCCCCGCGCGACCGGCAAGCGTAAGACCTCGATCGCCCGTGTCATCGTCAACCGCGGCGGCGACGGGTCGATCATCTGCAACGGACGCCCGATCGAGGAGTACTTCCCCCGCGCGGCCCTCGTACGCACCGCACGCTCGCCGCTGACCATCGCGGGGCTCGAGGGCCAGGTGTCCATCGTGGCGCGCCTCAACGGCGGCGGCGTGACCGGCCAGGCCGGTGCGCTGCGTCACGGCATCGCCAAGGCCTTGATCGGTCTCGACGAGAACCTGCGCGCGCAGCTCAAGCGCGAGGGCATGCTCGCCCGCGACGCCCGCATCAAGGAGCGCAAGAAGGCCGGGCTCCGCGGCGCGCGCAAGCGTCCGCAGTTCTCGAAGCGATAACCGCGGCGCAACGCCGCGTGGCATCCGTCAAGGCGACGCGATCGCTCTTCGGCACCGACGGTGTCAGGGGCGTCGCAAACCGCGATCTGACGCCCGAGCTCGCCATGGCCATCGGCCGGGGGCTCGGCGCGCGCCTGGGGGCAGGCGCGCAGGTGCTCATCGGTCGTGACACCCGCCGAAGCGGTCCGATGCTGGAGGGCGCACTTGCCGCCGGCCTGGCGGGCGCGGGCGTGCACGTGGCGCTGGGCGGCGTGCTGCCGACCCCCGCCGTCGCCGAGCTGGTCGCCGCCGACGACTTCGCCGCCGGAGCGGTCATCAGCGCGTCGCACAACCCGTTTGCCGACAACGGCATCAAGCTGTTCGGGCCCGACGGGTTCAAGCTGCCGGACGACGAGGAAGCGGCGATCGAGCAGGCCATGGAAGGGCCGGGCTCCCGCCCCGAGGGCGGCGACCTCGGGACCATCACCACCTGGACCGAAGGGCTCGACCGCTACGTCGGCGCGCTGGTCGAGCGGTTTGCGTCCGACCTCTCTGGCCTGCGTATCGTCGTCGACTGCGCGCACGGCGCGACGTTCATGAGCTCACCCGAGGTGCTGCGCCGACTCGGCGCCGATCTGGTCGAGGTCATCGGCGCGGCGCCCGACGGCGTCAACATCAACGTCGCCTGCGGCTCGACCGACCTGGGGGCGCTCAGCGCGGCGGTGGTCGGCGCCGGCGCCGACCTGGGCGTGGCGTTCGACGGTGACGGCGACCGGGTCCTGGCCGTCGACCACCTGGGCCGGTCCGTAGACGGCGACCAGATCCTCGCGATCCTCGCGCTGCGCCTGCGCGACCGGGGCGAGCTGGACGGGGGCGCGGTCGTCACCACCACGATGACCAACCTGGGGTTTCGCACCGCGATGCGCGACAGCGGCATCGAGGTGCGGTGGACCGACGTCGGCGACCGCTACGTGCTGCAGGAGATGCGCGACGGCGGGTTCGTCATCGGCGGCGAGCAGAGCGGTCACCTGATCAACCTGCGTTCCGGCCCGACGGGCGATGGCCTGGCCGCCGCCGTGCAGCTCGTGCAGGCCGTCGCCGACGCCGGGCGACCGCTCGCCGCGCTGGCTGCCGTCGTCCAACGGATGCCGCAGAAGCTCGTCAGCTTCCCCGTCGCCGACAAGCGCGGCCTGGCGGACGCCGCCGAGATCTGGGAAGCGGTGGGCGAATGCGAGCGCGAGTTGGGTGACGAGGGGCGGGTCGTGTTGCGCGCCTCGGGCACCGAGGACCTGATCCGGGTAATGGTCGAGGCGCCCACGGACGAGGCATGCGAACGATGGTGCGCTACGATCGCCCAGGTCGTACGGCGCGCCTTGGGAGGCCCCGCCGTCCCAGGCGAAACACACTGACCTGAGGGCGAGCGCCGCCTCTCACCAGGTCGACGTTCAAGGAGTAAGGCGAATGTGCGGGATCATCGGGTATGTCGGGCCAAGGGCCTGCAAGGATCTCATCCTCAATGGGCTGGAGCGACTCGAGTACCGCGGGTACGACTCCGCCGGGTTCGCCCTGCTCGAGCAGCAGGGTGAGCGCTTCGCCCAGGTGCACACGGTCGGCAACCTGGCCAAGCTGCGCGCCGCCGCCGGCGACAACCACTCCACCGCCACCACCGGCCTGGGGCACACCCGCTGGGCGACGCACGGCCGGGTGACCGAGCAGAACGCGCACCCGCATTGCGATCAGTCGGGCACGGTCGCGGTCGTGATGAACGGCATCATCGAGAACTACGTCCAGCTTCGCTCGGAGCTCGCCGGTCAGGGCATCGCGTTCACGAGCGAGACCGACACCGAGGTGATTCCGCACTTGATCGCCCGCGCCTACCGCGGCGACATCGCCGAGGCCGTGCGGGAGATCCTGCCGAAGCTCGAGGGCCACTACGCGTTCGTCGCGATGCACGCCGACGAGCCCGGCCGCCTTGTCGGCGCCCGCAAGGAGTGCCCGCTGGTGGTCGGCGTCGGTGACGGCGAGCGGTTCTTCGCTTCCGCCATCCCCGCGTTCCTGCGCGAGACAAAAGACATCCAGCTCATCGAGTCGGGCGAGATCGTCGTGCTGGAGCCCGACGCCACGACGATCTGGAACGGCCAGGCCGCGCCGATCGTCCGTGAGATCACCACGGTCGACATGGATGAGGACGCCGCCGAGAAGGGCGGCCACGAGACGTTCATGCTCAAGGAGATCCACGATCAGCCGGACGCGCTCTGGGACACGCTCGGCGATCGGCTGCACGCCGACGGCAGCGTCGACCTGCTGGAGCTCAACCTGAGCGACGCGGAGCTCGCCAGGGTCGAGCGCATCCAGATCGTGGCGTGCGGCACATCGTTTCACGCCGGGCTCGTGGGGCGGTACCTGATCGAGGACTGGGCGCGGGTGCCGGTCCACACCGAGGTCGCCAGCGAGTACCGCTACCGCACCTGCCTGGCCGGACCGGGCGACCTGGTGATCGGCATCACCCAGAGCGGCGAGAGCGCTGACACGCTGGCGGCCATGCGCGTGGCGCGTGAGCGCGGGGCGCACGTCGTCGCCCTGACCAACATCATGGGCTCGCAGGCCACGCGCGACTCCGACGGCGTCATCTTCACACGCGCGGGTCTCGAGATCAGCGTCGCCGCCACCAAGACCCACACCGCGCAGATCATGGCGCTGGCGCTGCTGGCGCTGAAGCTCGGCCGCCTCAAGTGGGCGCTGACGTCGGCCGGCGCGGTCGACATCGCGGACGACATGCGCCGCCTGCCGGAGACGCTCAAGGGCTACCTCGAGTCCACGGCGCCGGCCCAGGTCTTCGAGGTGGCGGGCCGGTACTTCGAGAACCCGTTCTTCCTGTACCTGGGTCGCCATGTCGGCGTTCCCGTGTGCTTCGAGGGCGCGCTGAAGCTTAAGGAGATCAGCTACATCCCGACCGAGGCCTATCCGGCCGGGGAGATGAAGCACGGCCCGATCGCGCTGCTCGACGAGGGCTCGCCCGTGGTCGTGGTCGCGACGGACGGGCACGTGTTCGACAAGGTCGTGTCGAACATCCAGGAGGTCAAGGCGCGCGGCGCCAAGGTCGTCGCCGTGGCGACCGAGGGCAACCGCCAGATCGGGGAGCACGCCGACGACGTGCTGTGGGTGCCCAAAACCCCGCCGCTGTTGTCGCCGCTCATGGCCAACGTCCCGCTGCAGCTGTTCGCCTACGCCATCGCGAGGGCCCGCGGCTTCAACGTCGATCAGCCGCGCAACCTCGCCAAGACCGTCACCGTGGAATAATGGCGCGCATGGAGCCCGTCAGGATCTACCACCACCCCAACTGAGGGTCGTCCGTCAATGCCGTGCGCATTGCAGACGAGCTCGGTGTCGAGGCCGAGATCATCCTCTACCAGAAGACTCCGCCGGACCGGGACGAGTTGCACTGGCTCGTCGCCCACCTGGAGGACCCGCCCGCGGACCTGGTCCGCAAGGACAGCCTGTTCAAGCAACTCGGGCTCGACGAGGCGGACCACCGTTCCCCGGAGGCCGTCGTCGACCTGATCGCGCGCCACAAGATGCTGATGCAGCGACCCGTCGTCGTACGCGGCGACCGCGTGATCATCGGGCGACCCAAGGAGCGCGTCCGGGAGCTGCTCACGCGCTGATCCGCCGAGCCGGTCGACGCGTGGCCGAGATCACGCGGCCAGTCGGTGCCCGCGCCCTCGTGCTCATGGGGTCGGTGTGCGCGCCGGTGGGCCCAGATCCCACCGCGAAAAAGCTAAAAAAATCTAACAACTTGAAACTCGGTGGTAACCGGTTTGCGGCCGATATGACGAGAGAGAAAGCCATCTCTCGTAGAGGACGCAGACGCCCGTGGAAATGCTCAAGACCCTCTCGTCACGCGCCGTCCGACGTGCGCGTTGCGCCGTCATCGGCTGCGCCGGCGTCGTCGCGCTGCTCACCGCGCCGTCGATTGCCGCGGCGTGCTCCCAGGACAACGCCACGTATTTCGAGAGCTTCCTCGACGCGACCTGTCTGCAGTCGCCGCTGACCCAGACCACGCTCGATGCGCTCGGCGGCCTGCGCCTGGACACCAACGGTCCGGCGACCGTGAAGACGTGGGACACGGACATGGACTTCGCCGGCGTCGTGGGGCCCCCGGCCTACCCCCGCGTCGGGGTCAGCACCCTCGCCACGACGGGCATCGGCGCGGGCGCGACGCTTACGTTGAAGTCCACCGGACTGCCGCTGACCGCCGATCCCGCCAACCCGGTGCTCGGCTCGGCGAGCAGCGTGGTGCGCGACGGGTGACCATGTCGGCGGGCCCAGCGTCATCAAGGTCGCGGGCGTGTACGTCATGTACTACACCGGCAGCGCGGAGCCGGGTGGACCGTCCGTCATCCTGCGCGCGACCTCGGTCGACGGCAAGGCCTGGACCCGTGTGGCGGTCCCGAACACCGCGGTGCTCGAGCCGACGGCTGGGGCATTCGACGCCGAGGGCGTCGGGTCGCCGCAGGTCGACTACGACGCCGCTGACACCACCGCCCCGTATCGCATGTGGTACTCAGGGCGGGGCACGGTGTTCGGCGCGATCGGCTACGCGACCTCGACCAGACCGTCCCGTCCTTGACCACGGACGGATCGTCGACCATCCGCCGGTGCAGTTCCACACGACGGGATCGGCGACGACCCTGAATCGCGCTCGCGTCACCGACCGCGACCGGCGTGACGTTCGTGCCGAAGCCGGGTGCCACCTACTGCTTCACGG
>JBKKDD010000150.1:0-2797 GCA_046708705.1 Miltoncostaeaceae bacterium
GTAGCCGTGAGCCGGTGGCCGCTGGGAGAGCGGACAGTCGATTTCCTCGTGCAGCGCGGGCGCCTCGAGGCCATCAGCGTCACCGACGTCGCCGCCGCCGCTGCCACCGCCCTGGATCGCGCCGTCCTCCGATTGCGGACAGCCGCGGGCGGACTCGAAGCCGGCGACGTGGACGGCGCGTACGCAGCCGCCTACGACGCCTACCGCATGGCAGCGGAAAGCCTCCTCGTGCGCCAGGGCCTGCGGGCGACCGGCGGCGAGGGGTCGCACGTGACGGTGGAGGATGCCGTGTCTGCGCAGTTCGCTGGTGACATCGGCGCGTACGCCAAGCCGACGTTCGAGCGCTTCCGGCGCACGCGCCATGCCGCCCAGTACTTCGACCCCTCGGCGCCGCCGATCGAGCGTGGCGACGCCGACTGGGCCCTTCGGACAAGTCGCCTCGCCGTCGACGGAGTCCAGGGCCTGCTGGCCTCGAACCCGCCCGGCCTGTTCCTCTCCTGACGATCAGAACTGCAGGCGTAGGAGGGGTCGGTCGTTGACAGTGTCGTGGAACGAGCCCCTCCCGGACTGGAGCCAACCAGGTTCGCGGAGTGTCGCCTGCACCGGTCGCCCGAGGCGGTGCTCGGCCGCGGCCAGGGCCTCGTAGAGCTTGTCGCGGTCGGGCGTGCCGAGGATCAGCACGTCGATGTCCCCCACCGGACGCGGACCGGGTTGGCCGGCATGACGAGCGGCCCATGAGCCGTAGAGGTACGCCTCCTCGATACCGGCGACGCCGCTCAAGGCCTGTGCGACCACCGCGGGGACGCCGAACGCCTTGGTGAGAATGTCCGCCAGGCCGGCGAAGTACGGACTCTCCGTGTTCGCCCGCACAAGGCGCGTGTTGCCGACCTTCCTGCTGGTGACCAGCCCGGCAGACTCCGCTCGCTCGATCTCCCGGTGGACCGAGGGGTGAGGAGCACCAGTCCGCGCCGCGATCTCGGTCAGGCTCAGCTCGAGCTCAGGGTCACCGAGCATCAGGGCCAGGATCCCGCCCTGCTGCTGTGACCGAAGGATCGGGAGTAGCGGCGGCGCCGGCGACTTATCCACGACCTGAAGAGTATCTCTCTGTTCGTTGACATACGGAGAGCGGCAAACGGGTCTGACAGTGTGTGGCCGTGGCGAAGCTGACGACGAAGGCAGCGGCGCAGCTGCGTGAACATCTCGCCGCCCAGGCTCCCGACCGCCTGATCGACCTCGTCATGGCGGAGGTCGAACGCAACCCGGACCTCAGGGACCGGCTGCTGCTCGAGGTGGCCCAGGCCGGTGGCCCCCTGGACCTGGCCCAGTTCCGGCGATCGTTCTCCGACGCCCTGCGCTCGACGAGTGCGGCCCGCGGCCGCAGCAGCTATCCCCGCACCTCGGGCCCGTGGGCGCGAGCGGTGCACGAGTCGATCGCCCGCATCGGAGCGCTGCTCCCGGCCGGCCACGCCGCCGCGGTCGTCGAGCTCACCGAATATGCCCTAGGTCGGGTCGACGTGGCGATGGGCACGCTCGACGACTCGTCCGGCTGGTTCTCCGACATCGTCACCGACCTCGAACGGCTCCACCACCAAGCCTGCCTGGTCGTCCGTCCCGACCCGGTCGCGCTCGCCCAACGCCTGTTCGCGTTCGACGTAGACGGCGAGTGGGACATCTTCATCGACTCCGTCGAGCGATACGCCGACGTCCTGGGCGACGACGGCGTGGCCGAGATGCGTCGCCTGGCTGAGGCCAGGTGGGCCGATATGCCCGAACGGCCGCCGGGCGCCGGCGTCGACCGGTCGCCCGGACGGTTCCACCTCGAGCGCATGATGGTGAAGCTGGCCGACCTCGTCGGCGACCTGGACGCCCGTGTGGAGGTGATGGCCCGCGACCTGTCTCACGCCTACGACTTTCTCGAGATCGCCGGGGTTCTCGACGCCGCCGGCCGCCGCGTTGACGCCCTCGAATGGGCCCAGCGGGGCCTCGTCGCCTTCGCCGATGATCCACGGGGTCCCGACCTCCGGCTGGACGACTTCGTCCTCGGTACCTACCTGGAGAGCGAGCGCGCCGACGATCTCGTCGCCCTCGTCTGGCGCCGGTTCGACCAGCGGCCGTCCGCCGGCGCCTACGCCCGGATGCGCTTGTGGTCCGACCAGGTCGACCGGTGGGACGGTCTGCGACCGATGGCCCTCGACAGGTTGCGGGCCGACGCCGAGCGGGCCGCGGCCGCCAAGAAGACCGCGCGAGCGACCGCCGAGCGCCGATGGGGCGCGGCCCCCCCGGGCCCCTCCGCCTACCAGACGCTCATCGAGGTGCTCCTCCACGACGGCGCCGCCGAGGAAGCCTGGCAACTCGCCGCCGAGCACGGCTGCTCGCAGCCGTTGTGGATGGACCTCGCCAAGGTCCGGGAGGCCGACCACCCGGCTGATGCCGTCTCCGTCTATCGAAACGAGGTCGAAGACCTCATCGCTCGCAAGCGGACCCTCACGTACCGGGCCGCCGTCGACCTCGTCGGCCATATTGTCGAGGTACTCCGTGGGGCCGGCCTGCACGACGCGGCCCGCGACTTCGTTGCCGAGATCCGGCGCCGCCACAAGCCGAAGACGAAGTTCCTCGGTTTCCTTGCCGACGCCGGCTTGTAGCGACGAACCTCGGCCTACTGCGCGAGTTCTGCTTTCGGTGCCGCAGTACGCTGACTCCGTGAGCGGTGCTCGAGTCCGAACGGCGGCCGAGCTTGAAGCGCTGTCGCCCGACGAGCGTGACGCGGCGGTCCGAGCAGGTTTCGTCACTGACCCCG
>JBKKDD010000151.1:0-15539 GCA_046708705.1 Miltoncostaeaceae bacterium
CGACTGCCCGTCGTCGGTCGGTCATCAAATGCGGGCCTAGGGGTGTGTGGTGTGGGCGTCGGAGGACTTGTCAGGCGCGGTGTCCACGCGACCGAGGTCGACGAGGAACGGCGCCGTGCGTCCGCGATCGAGGAAGCCGAGCTTCAGCTTCTGGCCCTTGCGCGGGGCGACGAAGATGAGCGTGGCTTCGACGGCGGCGTCAGGCAGCAGCGTCGCGGGCTTGATGCTGGAGCCTGTGACCTTGAGCGGGGCCCCGGAGCCGTCGTGCAGCGTGAACTGGCTGGGGGAGTACGGGATCGGGGTGCGCGTGCGGTTGGAGATCTCGACGGTGACCTGGACCTGGACCTTGTCGGGCGGGACGTAGCCGCCGATGCCGTGCACAGCGCCCGCCAGGGCCTTGCTGGTGACGCCGCGCAGGCTCTGCGCGGTCCCGACGACGATGGATCCGAAGCTGGTGCGCACGTCCGAGCCGATGGCGTACCCGGAGGGCGAGGCGGTGACCGACGCGGCGTGGTGGACGGATGCGTCGGAGCCGGTGGAGGAGAGCGTGCGATAGCCCAGGTACGCGCCGAGCAGGGCGATCTGCAGGCCCACCGCCAGGATCAGCAGGAGCGCGCGGTTGTCGCCGCGAGGACGGGACTCCATGGGTGCGGGCATGGGGCTGGTCGACACGGTCAGCGGCCCTTCACGAGCGTGAGACGGACGTTGAGCCCGGGAAAGTTGGCGGGGTCGATCAGCCGCTGGATGATGGCGGAGCGCTCCGTGCTGAAGTCGAGCCACTTGCTCTGACGGAGGGGGATGTGAGCGTTCCATGCCACGGATCAGATTGTGCCTCCTGCCCCGAGCTTCTTACATGGGCGAACGACCAGTCTTGAGGGACAGGTTTCGGACGAAATCCCCTCGCTGGCCCTATACGGAGGTCCAGGTGCGCACGATCGACGGCGCGGTTCGCGCGATTGTCCCACCAGAAAGGGATCCTGAGTGACGGCGGGTGATTCGCGGTCTCCAATCCATACGGATGATCCCGGGGGTTTCCCGCCGCTTTCTCGGTGTGGTCACGAACGGCTCTGGGACCCGCCGAGCCGGGCCCGAGGGTCGCTACTTGCCTCCCTTCACCGCGGGTGGTACGCCCAGCACGCGCATCACCCCGCGCACGGTCTGTGGATCGATGGTGGCCTTGGTCGCGCCCGCCTGGACGTCCAGCCGGTAACGGCCGGCGCGGATCGCCTTGAGCAGCGCCTGGGTCGGCCGCCACACGGCACGCATCGCGCCCGTTTCGGTCACGCTCAGCGTGCTGCGTGCCGCGCGGGCACGCCTGGAGAGCGCACCAAGCTGCGCCGGGGTCGTGAGCTCGATGAGCGCGGCGCCCACCCGGACAGGTCGCTTGCCACCGAGTCGATGGAGCGTGACGCGGAGCACCCGGGTGTCGGCCGGGCCGGCGAGGCGGAACGCGATGCCCTTGGCGGCGATCTCCGTTTTCCGCATCGTCGACTTGATGGTGAGCTTCGTCAGACGTGCGCGCGGAGTCGCGGGCGTGGAGCTCGTCGTCGCTCCCGGCGCCGCCTGTGGCGGCGAGTCAGCCGTTGATTCGGACCGTTCGCTCGGGACGGGGGCCGGGATCAGGGGCAGCGGCCTGATCTGTCCCGTGCCCGGCGGGAGCACCCGCAGCAGCCCCCACTGGCCGGCGTCGGTGAACGGACGTCGCAGGTTGCCGGCGAAGTAGTCGCCGGGACGTCCGGCGCCACCGCGCACGTGCGCGTCGATCGACGTCAGCGGCCCGACGCCTTGGCTGGCGAACTGCTCAGAGCGCTCGATGCCGCTGTCCGACGCCCAGGTGTGGCCGCCCAGGTTGAACACCTGGACCTGCTCGCCACCGGGGGCGCCCAGCACGTGCACCCGCATCGCGTCACCGGTGTCGGCGCGCATCAATGGCGTGTCCGGGTCGCCGTGGACGATCGAGCTGAACTGGTCGCCGTTCAGCGCCCGCCTGCCCGCCGCCGCATAGTTGAGCAGCGCGGGCCCCTCCACCGCATCCGGGTAGGGCATGGTGTTGGAGCCGATGATCGGATCGTTGTCGGAGAGGAAGAGGGCGAAGTCCCGGTAGGCCGCCTTGCCCGGGACGACGACGTCGACCTGGGTGCCGACGTCCTTCGCGGCCCCCGTGACCGGGTCGGTGAACTGCGCTCCGGCCGGGGCGACGATCACGGCGCCGTACAGTCCCTGCACGCCGGTGTCCTCGCCGCCGAAGTCGCGGATGAGCGCGCTGCCGAGGTTCGCGGCGTCGGCGAAGAACCGGTAGCGGCGCACCGTGCCCGGCGCGGCGGTCTGCTCCGGGGTGAAACCGACGTTGACGCCCGACGAGCTGGTGTCGCGCAGCAGCTTGTCGACGTGGAACGATGCCCGCGCGGTCGCGCGCGCGTTGGTGAACCTGACGTTGACGCACTCCCCCGCCGCCACGTGCAACGTGAGCGGCTCCGGCGATTTGGCGCCGGACGCGACCGGCGGCGGCGGCGCTGGGGACGTAGACCACGTTCGCGCCGGCAGAGCCGGCGGGCACGTCGACTGCGCTGATCGCAAACGCGCGGATGGGCGCGTCCGCCGGACAGGGGTCGCCGACGACGCTGGCCGCGGGGGGGCGGGTGTTGGTCTGCACGGGCGCAGGCGCGAGCCCCGTTGGGACGTCGGTTCCCGGAAGCGGCTGCAGCGTGTCCACCCGCGCGGGCAGCACGCGAATGATCCCCCAGGCACCGTGCTCGGTCCGCCGGCCGATGCCGTTGCTGTAGAGGTAGTCCCCCGCGCGCTTCTGCGGTCCGCCCGCGCCACCGGCCAGCGCGAGCGTGAACCGCTCCGAGATGCCCTGCACGACGGCGGAGACCGGGCTGGAGGTGACCTTGCCTCCCTCGACGTACCTGTTCTCGGCGAACACGCGGTGCCCGTCGATCTGCAGCGTGTCGACGCCGGAGCCGACGTTGACGGCGCGAATTACCAGCGAGTCACCGGCATACGCGCGCGGCATCGGCGTGACGGGGTCGCCGTGGCGATACGAGCTGAACAGCAGCGAGGGGTCGGAATCGGTGCCCCTGCGGTCCGACAGTGGCACGGCGCGCAGGTTGATCGTGCTGTCGGTGGCCGGGTTCTGGTCGATGGTCCACATCACGAACTCCCGGAAGCTGCCGTTGACCAGACCGGGGGCGAGCGGGTTGGCGGTGCGGACGTCGACGATGGTTCCGGAGTCGACCTCGGCGCCGGTCCTCGGGTCGTGGTAGGTCGATCCCTTCGGCTCGATCACGAGCTGACCGACCAGGCCGTGACCCCAGTTGTGGATGCCGTCCACGTGATCGTGGAAGAACACGTTGTCCAGCACGACGTCGGGGAACCAGGTTTCCTGGACGAACTCAGTGCCCGCCCACTCGCCCGCGGCGTGGGCCTTGGCGAGCGGCGCGTGCAGGGTCAGGACGCGGCGCGCCCCCGCCGCCACCACAACGGTGATCTTGCGGACCTCGATCTGCTCGGTGCCGAGGCCGACAGCGATCCAGACGCCGGCGCGGTACTTGGCGAGCGACGGCAGCGTCGCGGTGGGCGCCACGGTGATCGTGCCGGCCCCGGCCGCCACGGCTGCGGGCAGCCGCCCGTCCTCGACGCGGTAGGGCCGGACAGCCTGACCGTAGACCATGCCCGCCGAGGCCCCGTCCGAGCCGTTGGGGTCGAACTGCACGTGGTGGGGGTGCAGGTTGGTCATCGGGAAGGGCTGGTCGGGGTCGTCCTCGGTCTGCTCCGAGGTCACGGTCAGGTTGATGCACTCGCCGACGTTGGCGCGGATCGCGAGGGGCTCCGACGGCATCGTGGGGTTGGGGCCGCGAACCTTGTCCTTGTTCTTGGCGAGGACGAACAGCTTGCCGAATTCGTCGCTCGCGCCGTTTGCGGTCACCTCGATGGGCTTCTGGATGGACACGATGTTGAACGTCCGTCCCGGACTCGAGCTCTGCGGGCAGACCCCGTCGGCGCGTTTGGCCCAGGGATCGGGCTGGCCACCCGGCGCCGGCGCCGCCTCACCCCGTACGCCGAGCCACGGCGCCCCGCTGTGCCCGTTGGGGCTGAACGGGGGTTGCTGCCCGATCTGCGGGCGAAGCAGCGGATAGGCGGGACGGCCGGTGACGGGGTTGAACAGGATTCTGGGCCGGCCGTCGTCGCTGAGCGCATGGCCGCGATCGACCGCCAGCAGGCCGGGGTGACCGGCAAGGGCGCGCAGGGGTCCGTCCGCATCGCTCATCAGGTTGGGGTAGGCCGGGACGCCGGGCGTGGTCGTGCGGTACGACGAGGTCGGGCCCAGATCGCCTGTGCGGTCCTCGGGCGCGCCGTAGTAGACGCCGGCCAGGGCGCCGTCACCACGCCGCCAGTCCCACACCGACCCGTCCAGCGAGATGGGGTCGCCACCGGTTCTCTGCGGCACGCCCTGCGGCGGGATCTGCGGCTCGACCCACTGCTCCAGGTTGGCCGCGGTGATCGTCGTGCCGTCGGGCATGACGCGGCCGATCAGTTCGCTGGAGTCGACCGGCGTCGGCGGTGGCGCCCGGTCGGGCAGCGGCGCGAGATCCGGCTGGCGGGTGTCGTACGCGCGCCAGACGCTCCACATGCCGGACACGTAGTGCTCTGCGATGTGGCAGTGGTACAGGAAGTCGCCCGCGGCCTGCTGCACGCCACCGGCGCCGCCCTCGATCTCGAGGTTGTACGCCTCGCCCGGACCGATCGACTGGGCGTCCAGGCGCTGCGACGCCGACTGCGGCACGGGGGTCTTGTTGAGGCCGGTCTCGGCATAGCTGTGGGTCGGGTCCGCATGCGGGTTCGCGCGCCAGCGGGTCCCTCCCCCATGCAGGTGGAACACGTGGAACAGCTCGGCGCCGGAGTGGACCAAGCGGATCTTGGTGGGGTCGCCCAGGTAGCCGCGGGTGATCGGCGTGGCGGCGTCGCCCGCGGTGTAGGAGTTGTAGGCGAACGCCTTGAGGCGATCGGCCTGGTCCAGGGCCAGGCGGTGCAGGAACGGCTCGCTGCGGTAGTTGAGCGCGCGGGAGCCGGGACGGTACGAGGTGGTGAACGGGTCCTTGACGGGGAGCGTCTTGCCGAGCTCGCCCGGAAGACCGACGGACACGGCGGTCGTCGGGATCCTGTAGTCCTCGTTGCCGATCTCGTGGTGCAGCAGGTTGCTCTCGCGGAAAGCCTTGCCGTTGGCCGGGACGATCGTCGCCTCCCAGCCCCACCCGGACGGCAGGGGATTCCCGGTGTCGGGATGCAGGTAGGTGCTGCCCTCGGGCTCGATGGTCAGGACGCCGAACAGGCCATGCGCGACCGCGTCGCGATTGCCCGGGCCCGGCCTGATGTAGTGGGCGCCCTCGAGCTCAGGGTCCCGCGGCACGTAGTAGCGGTAGCGGGCGGCGTCGTTGTGCGCGACAGACGAGGGCGTGTTGTTGCCGATCGCGTCACCGGATGACGCCACGTCGAACGCGAGACCGTCGATGTGGATACCGAACTCGCCGGTGGCCATGTTGCGGAAGTCGATCTCGACGCAGTCGCCCAGGTTCGCGCGGATCACGAGCGGCTGGATCGGGTCGTCGCGCAGACCGATGCTGACGTGGCGCGAGGCCTCCTGCGCACGGATCGCCTGCTCCATGTTGTCCAGGGCGTACATCTTGCCGGCGGGGTCGTGGTCGCCGAAACGGTTGAGCGGAATGTCGACGTCCAGCGCGCGCACGTCGAAGGTCTTGAGCGGCGCGCCCGCGGGGCAGGGCGTGCCGGGCCCCGACTCGGCAATCGCGCGTTCGGTACCCATCTGTGCAAGCAGGGTGACCGGTGCCAGCGCGGCGACGGCGACTGCAAGCCGCAGGGCAAACCGCGCGGGCACGCTTGCCGGCACGCCCCACCGCCCCACCTGTGGCGGCGCCCAGAGGTGGCGCCCGCGGAGGACGACGGCGACCGTGGCGACCAGCGCCAGGTCCACGGGAAACGCCACGAGCGCGTCGCGCAGCACGTGCAGCCAGATCGCCAGGTCGTGCCCGACATGGTCGGCCGGGGACGCCACCTGGCGCAGCGATCCCAGCGGTGACGTGGCGAGGCTGGTCAGCCCGCCGACGACGACGGCGAGCAGCGCCACGCCCACCGGTCCGGACGGGACGCCGACGGTGCGCGCAAGGATCCGCCGCGTCGCGAGCAGGCCGATCGCCACGGCCACGACGACCAGGGGCAATGCCAGGGTGGCGTCGCGGAGCCACTCCCCGACGAAGCCGGCGCGCGGCTCGTCGACACCCGCGCGGTGGGCGGCGGTCAACCAGAGCCCGCCGCCGTAGGCGAGCACGACTGCCAACAGCGCCACCGCAGAGGGACGCACGAGCCGGCCGGCGGGGCGGCGGGCGAGCGCGCGGATCATGTGGTCGGTCATGGCGCCACCTGGCCGTGGTCGCGCGACGTGGCGCGGGTGCTTGTCGCCAGATGGCGAAGCGACGCGCGGCCCGCCGACGTGGCCAGCTTGCTCGGCGTGGCGCCGGCGTGGATGGCGAGCGTCAGCCGCCCGGTGCGAATCCGCTTGGCCAGCGCGCGCGACACGACAATCCGTACGACGTTGCGACGTCCGCCGGTCACGGGCACGACGCGAAGGCGGGCGACGGTCGCCCGGGACCGGGTCAGCGTGAACCGCGCGTAGCGCGTGCCCGGGGGCGCGTCGAACGCGACCTGCAGGACCCGCCCGCGCAACGTCGTCGCGATGCGGCCGGGTTTCCACGTGGGCGTCGGGGGTGTCGCGGCTCCCGTCGGCGTCACGGCCACAAGGGCGGCGTTGATCGGCGTGGGTGAGATCGCCGGCGCCGGCGGCGGCGGTGGCGGGACGACGGTGAAACGGGTGCTGACCGGCTGACCGGGGTTGCCCGCGAAATCCTCCGCCACGACGGTGAGACGGTGCTCACCGTAGGCGAGTTCGGTATAGCGGACCGGGCTGTCGCACGGGACAGGCGCGTCGTCGTCCAGCGCACACGAGAAGTCGACGTTCAAGTCGTCGGCCGTGAACGCGATCTGGGCGGAGGTGCCGGACACGACCACCGGGCCCAGGGTGACGGACGGCGCGCTCGTGTCGACCTCGAACCAATGCCTGACGCGGCCGCCGGTGATCTGATTGTCGATCTGGACCAGGACCGAGTGGAATCCGTCCGCGAGGTCGTCGTATGTCACCTGGCCAGCCAGCCCGCTGCCGCACTCCTGCGGCGGGTCTGCATCGAGTCTGCACCAGAAGGTGGTGTCGATCGGTGCGGTGAACGCGAAGGTGGCGGTCGACATGTTGATCACCGCGGCCGGGGCGGTGACGAACGTCGCTCGGTCGAGCCGCTCGAACGGCACCGTCAGCCGCCGTCCGGCGCCGACCGTGTCCTCGCCGACCTGCTTGGCGCTGCTGTCGTCGATGACGTCGAGCGGACGGTCGTCGGGACCGCGCGTGTCGATGCCGATGGCGGTGACCCCGGAGAAGCCCGCCGCATAGCGGTCGGCGACCGTCCCGTCGGCCACGCGGAGCGCGTCGATCCAGTCGACCCCGACGGGATTGTTCGTCCCGGCGTAGATTCGCCCGTCGCCATCGGCGGCGGGATCGAATGCCAGCGCGTTGTACACGCCCGTGTCGAGACCGGCCACGGGAAGCGCCTGAACATCGGGGGATCCCGGGTCGGCGATCATGGTGACCGCTCCGGCCTCGGCAAGGTACAGACGGCCGTCATCGTCGTGGACGATCGCCGGCGCGCCCTTGGCGACGGCGGATCCGGCGGTGGTCGAGGTGCACGGGGCCGCGCATGTCGTGGGGTCTTCGATGCGACGCACCGCAGGGGAATTCGCGGTCGTGTAGTCGAGCACGTCGCGTGCGCCGTCGTATGCCATCCCGAGCACGCGGTCATCCGGGACGTCCTCGAGCAGCGTCGCCGATGTGATCACGGCGGGCGTCACCGACTGGTTCAGGTGCAGGCGCCAGACACCCCCACCCGCCGAGGCGCTGTCGCCCACGAAGATTGATCCGGTCGACACGTCGAAGGCCATCTGCCCGGGCGACTTCGGGCCCTGCAACTCCTTATCCGGGCACACGAGTCCCTCGAACGTCGCGAACGGCGGATCGAGCAGGCGGCACACCCCACCGCCCGAGTCGGCGACCCAGAGGTCGCCGTGCGCGTCACGGGCCAGGCCGGGTGCTGCGGTCAGGCCGGGGACGCCCGCCACGACGATCGGCTCGACCGCCGTCGCGACCGGCGGCACGAGACCGCAGGCGAGCAGCGCCAGCGACAGCGCGGCCCGCCGGGGTCGAAGCCATGCTCTGAGGGTTCCCGCACGACAGGGGGCGTCGATCCATGACATCCGTGGATCGTGGCGGATCGCGAGTGGTCCTACTACCTACCGAGGGTTAGGACCTAGGGTGCCGGAAGTATGGTTAATCCTGAGCTTTTTCCTATACGACGGTTTAGGTGTCCTGAATGAGGCGGCAGGGTGCGATGTGAGCGCGGTGACGAGGGCATGGGCCCGCGTGAGCCGTTTTTGTGTATCGAGTTAAATTTGAGGGTGATACTTGGACGGAGGTAAACGAGAACGTCGCGAGACCTCGTATCGGCGGATCCAGGTGGCGCCGGCTCCGTCAGACGCGGGGCCGGGCGGAGACGTACGGGAAGGGTGGAATGGCGTCGCCGCCCGTGGGATGGATCTCGAAGTGGACGTGGGGCGGTGTCGTGCGGGCGTCGCCGCTGTTGCCGACGAAGCCGATGACGGTTCCTGCGCGGACGGTGGCGCCCTCCTTCGCGGCCGGCGCGAAGGCCGAGAGGTGGGCGTGGTAGAACTCGTTGCCCCAGCGGTCGCGCAGCCAGAAGCGCCAGCCGCCGACGCTGTTCCACCCGACGCGAAAGAGCGTGCCGTCGCTGACCGCGACGACGGGGGTCCCGGTCGTGGCGAACATGTCGATGCCCTGGTGGCGTCGCCCACCGGGTCGCGGGCCGCCCCAGTCGTTGGAGAACGACCCGCCGTCCACGATCGGGAATATGTGCGTCGCGCCCTGCGGCATCGGGTAGGCGGCGGTGAGCGGAGTCGAGATCGGCATGGGCCCGGCGTCCGGCGTCGGCGTCGGCTTTGTCCCGGGCGGCGGCGCGAACCGTGATTGAGATTGCAGGAGCTGAGCGGCCAGCGCGGCGTCGGGCGACGTTCCGGGGATCTCCAGCGACTTCTGCACCGGCTCCGGCTCCTCACTCTCGCTGCCGACCTCGCTCGTCGCATCCGCCGCGGCGGCACCCCCGGTGTCAGTGGTCGCGGCGTCGGACGTCGGCGCCGACGAGGTGGCGGCGGACGGTGCTGCCGCAGGTTCACCGGCGGTCGGCGACGATGGGGTGGCACCGCCGACCGGCGGCGTCGCGGTCGCCGGACCCGTCGATGCCGGTCCGCTGGTTCCCGAGACCGTCGGGTTGGTCAGGTTCGCGAGGACGTCACGCGGGGAGGGCGTGGCAGCGACGATAGGGTTGGGCGTCTCCACGGTGATCGACCACGCAGGTCCACGCTGCTCGGGAGGCCCGATGGCCGGAGCGAGCGCGCCAAGCGGCGCGACGATCATCAGTCCCATCAGCAGACGACCACGGTCGAGTATCCGTTCCGGCGAGAACATCCCCCTAGTGATCGGCGTCCCGAGCGCGTCCCTTAACCACGGCTCGCCACCCACCAGCCGCCGCGCCCACGTTAACGTTCAGCAAAGCGTGCCTGACACGATTGTGCCGCGAACCGTTTGCTCAGAAGGGATCCCACGATGCGAAATCACCCTTCCGACAATGGCCTGCGGGCGACTTTGTGACACCCCAGTAGGCGCTACGTCAGGCCGCTCGCGCCGACCAGGAGGCCGATTCCGTACGTGATCGCCATGGCGAGCGCGCCGCCGGCCATGACGCGGAGGATCGCGGGGCGTCGTGGGGCGCCGCCGAGGTGCGCGCTCAGCCCTCCTGTCACCGCCAGGCTGACGAGCACCGCGACAAACGTGACCGCCACTCGGATGCCCGCGGGAGCCAACACGATCGCCAGCAGCGGCAGGAGCGCGCCGACCATGAACGCGACGAGCGACGCGGCCCCGGCCTGCCACGGGCTCGTGAACTCGTCCGGGTCCAGGTGGAGCTCCACGGCGGCGTGCGCCGCGAGTGCGTCGCGCGCTGTCAGCTCCTGCGCCACGCGCGTGGCGACCTGTGGTGACAGGCCCTTCGCCTCATAGAGCTGCGTGAGTTCGCGCAGCTCGCCCTCGGGATCCTCCGCGAGCTCCTCGCGCTCGATCGCGATCAGCGCGCGCTCGGTGTCGCGCTGAGTGCTGACCGAGACGTACTCGCCGACCGCCATGGACAGGGCGCCGGCGAACAGACCGGCGATACCGGCGGTTGCAAGCGCGCCGCGGTCGCTCGTCGCCCCGGCAACCCCGACGACGAGGCTCGCAGTCGAGACGATACCGTCGTTGGCGCCGAGCACCCCCGCGCGCAACCAGTTGAGGCGGCCTCCGATCCCGCCGCCGTGCGGTTCGCGCGGCTCGCCCGGCACCGAGGTCGGGGTGGCGATCGTCACGGACAGATCGTAGTCTCCGCTCCCACTCGACGACGATCTGGCGAACCCGAGCGGCCGCGTCGGCCAATCAGGCACCCCACGCAACCACTCCTGCCTGGCACCCGCAGTTGCGCGCGAGGACGGGTGACCAGCCGGTGGGGTGCCGGCTGGTCGGAGTTCCTGGAGCAGTTACGAGCAGCCGGAGGTGGAGCCGCAGTTCTCGCACTTGTAGCAGCTGCCGGAGCGGATCATCGTCCAGCCGCAGCTCGAGCAGATCGCGCCGTCGGTCTGCATGCGGAACGTGTACGCACCGCCCTGTGCGGGCGAGAGCGGGATCTCCGTCTGCCCCGGGGTGTTGGTCGCGCCGGCGGACGGGGTGGCCTTCGGCATCTCGATGACCTTGGCGCTCGACGCCTCGAGGTCGTCGTCGCCGAGCCGGGCCGCGGCCTGGGCATCGGCGATCGCCTTGCTCTCGGCGCGCAGCGTCGGGGTGATGATGCCGACCTGACGCTGCTCGTCCTCGGACAGGAACTTGGCCGCCAGCCACCGCACCAGGTAGTCGACGATGGACTTGGCCATCGGGATCTCCTGGTTGCCGGTGAATCCGGACGGCTCGAACCGCATATGACTGAGCTTGTCGGCCATCACCTGCAGCGGCACGCCGTGCTGCAGCGCGAGCGACATGCAGATCGCGAGCGAGTCCATGAGGCCCGCGACCGTGGAGCCCTGCTTGGCCATCTTCATGAAGACCTCGCCGGGGCTGCCGTCCTCGTACTTGCCGACGGTGACGTACCCGTCGTGGTCGGCGATGGAGAAGTGGTGAGTGATCGCCTCGCGCTCGTCGGGCATGCGTCGGCGAACTGGCCGCGCGGCGTGCGTCGGCTCGGGCAGCGCCTTGCCGGTGGACAGCGGCTGGGTGCGTTTGGAGCCGTCGCGGTAGATGGCGAGGGCCTTGACCCCCTCCTTCCACGCGAGCTGGTAGGCCCCGGCGATCTCTTCGGGCGTCGCCTCGGTCGGCATGTTGACGGTCTTGGAGATCGCGCCCGAGATGAACGGCTGCACCGCGCCCATCATCTTGATGTGCCCGGCGTAGTTGATCGAGCGCGAGCCCTTGAGCGGCGTGAACGCGCAGTCGAACACCGCCAGGTGCTCGTCGCGCAGGTCCGGCGCGCCCTCGATGGTCTCGTGCTCGTCGACGTACTGGACGATCGCCTCGACCTGCTCCTCGGAGTAGCCGAGCTTGCGCAGCGCCCGCGGCACGGTGTTGTTGACCAGCTTGATGACCCCACCGCCGACGAGCTTCTTGTACTTGACGAGCGCGATGTCGGGCTCCACGCCGGTGGTGTCGCAGTCCATCATGAACCCGATCGTGCCGGTCGGCGCGAGCACGCTGGCCTGGGAGTTGCGGATGCCGTGCACCGGGCCGCGATCGGCCACGTTGCGCCACGCCTCGCGCGCCGCTCCCAGCAGGGGCCCGTCCGGCACCAGGCTCTCGTTGATGTCCTCGACCGCCTTGAGGTGCATCCGCATCACGCCCTGCATCGGCTGCGCGTTGACCGAGTACCCGTCGAACGGCCCCATCCGCTCGGACAGCCGCGTCGACATCTCGTACGCCCGGCCGGTCATCAGCGACGTGACCGCGCCCGCGTACGCGCGCCCAGCGTCGGAGTCGTACGGCATGCCGTTGGACATCAGCAGCGCGCCCAGGTTGGCGTAGCCCAGGCCGAGCTGACGGAACGCGCGCGCGTTGGCGCCGATCGCCTCGGTCGGGTAGCCGGAGCGCGTGACGATGATGTCCATCGCCGTGATCGTGACGTCCACCGCCTGTCGGAAGTCCTCGACCAGGAAGCCGTCCTCGTCGTCCACGAACTTCATCAGGTTGAGCGAGGCGAGGTTGCAGGCCGAGTCGTCCAGGTGCATATATTCGGAGCAGGGATTACTGCCGTTGATGCGGCCACTGTTGGGACAGGTGTGCCACTGGTTGATGGTGGAGTCGTACTGCATGCCCGGATCGCCGCAGACCCACGCGGCCTCGGCGACCTTGCGCATCAGGTCGCGCGCGGGGAACGTGTCCATGACCTCGCCGGTCGTGACCGACTTGGTGTGCCAGTCCTTGCCGGCCTCCACCGCGAGCATGAACTCGTCCGTCACGCGCACCGAGTTGTTGGCGTTCTGGAACTGGATCGAGTTCCAGACCTCGCCGTTGATGCCCATGTCGTAGCCCATCTCACCGAGCGCCCAGGCCTTCTTCTCCTCGGTCGCCTTGCACTCGACGAACTCGGTGATGTCCGGGTGGTCGCAGTTGAGGATGACCATCTTGGCCGCGCGACGGGTGGTACCGCCGGACTTGATCGCCCCGGCGCACGAGTCGGCGCCGCGCATGAAGCTGACCGGCCCTGACGCCGTGCCGCCACCGGACAGGTGCTCGCGCGACGAGCGGATCTTGGACAGGTTGATGCCCGACCCCGACCCGCCCTTGAAGATGATCCCCTCCTTGCCGATCCAGCTCAGGATGGAGTCCATCGTGTCATCGACCGACAAAATAAAGCACGCCGAACTTTGCGGGTTCTCCCGTGTACCCATGTTGAACCACACCGGGGAGTTGAACGCCATCTTCTGCTCGACGAGGAGGTGCGTGAGCTCGGCCTCGAACGTGTCCGCCTCGACGACGTCGGCGAAGTAGCCCTCCTCCTCGCCCCACTTGCGCAGCGTCAGCACGATGCGGTTGATGAGCTGCCGGATGCTCGACTCACGCCGCGGCGAGCCGAGCTGCCCGCGGAAGTACTTGGACGCCACCACGTTGGTGGCGAGCTGCGACCAGTCCTTGGGCACCTCGATGTCGTCCTGCTCGAACACCGCCTGCCCGCCCTCGGCCTGGATGCCCGCCGAACGGCGCTCCCAGGCGACCTCGTCGTACGGATGCACGCCGGGCGTGGTGAAGTGCCTGCGAAGCGCGAGGCGCGCGCGGGCGTCGCCGGTTGCCTGCGAGGCGGCGAGCTGGGTGGCCATCAGTCAGTACCCTCCTGATCGGGTGATGCGGTGGTTGGTGTGGCGAGCCCGCCCGACAACGCCCTGAGGCGACTGCGGCGACCCTGCGTGGTGACCGTTGGGCCGGTCATTGTATCGAACATGTGTTCGTCAAGCGAGGCCTGTCCGCGCGGCAGCGGCGGCTCGCGCTCGAGGCGGGCGAGCTCGCCCTCGAACTCCTCGACGTCCGAGAATGCCCGGTACACCGAGGCGAATCGCACGTAGGCGACCTGGTCGATCTCCTTGAGCCGGCGCAGCGTCAACTCGCCGATCAACTGGCTGGAGGCCTCCTGGCGCAGCCGGTTGCGAAGCTCCGACTCGATGTCGCGCACCGCGGTCTCCAGCATCTGCGTGGAGACCTGCCGCTTGTGGCACGCCCGCTGCAGCCCCGACAGGAGCTTCTGGCGGTCGAACGGCTCGCGCTCGCCGGAGGACTTGATGACGACGATCGCCACCTCCTCGATGTGCTCGTAGGTGGTGAACCGCTGCCCGCACGCGGCGCACTCGCGCCTGCGACGAATCGCGTCCTTGGCGTCGGCGACGCGGGACTCCACCACACGGTGGTCGGGGTGCTCGCAGAAGGGACAGATCACGGTCGCGGAACGCTACCCCTGGGGTCGGACGAAGGTCGCACACGCTACATTCAGCGCGTGGGGCGTGCATCCTCCCTCGTCACGGCTCAGGTTGCAAGCCCCCGCCGAAACCGTTTGTCCCGCACCGCGCGCGAATCCCTACGTCCCGTTCCCTACTTTAGAAACGTGACGTGCTTGATCGGCCAGTACGTGACCTCGGCCTGCCCGATGACCTCCGAGAGCGGGACGAACGGGTCGGTCCACTGGTGGGAGTCGCACGAGTTCTCGCGATTGTCGCCCAGGACGAGCAGCTTGTCCTCAGGGACCGTGAACGACGCGCGCGGCTGCGAGCCCGACGGCCCCTGCAGCGGGTTGGCACGTGCCGCCGGAACGTCGAACGGCACGCCGTCGATCATCACCTCGCGCTTGCCCGACTCGATCTCGACGCGGTCGCCGGGCAGCCCGATCACGCGCTTGACGAACGGCGTCTCGTCGGTGGCGCCGTCGGGACCCGAGCAGGTGGTGCGGGCGGCGACGGTGGGATGGAAGACGATGATGTCGCCCCGCTCGATGTCGCGGAACTTGTAGATCACTCGGTTGGCGATGACGCGGTCGCCGGCCAGGATGGTCGGCTCCATCGACGGCGTGGGGATCTCGTAGGGCTTGGCGATCGAGGCCTGGATCAGAAACGCGAGCGCGATCGCGACGGCGACCGGCAACACCACGTCCTTCATGAACCTGCGCAGGATCACTCCGGCGGTTCCGGCCCGTCACCCTGGGCCGCGCGCCGTCGCCGCCCGCCCAGCACCAGCGCGAGCGCCACCAGGCACAGACCGATCGGCACCGCGATCAGCACGATGCCGCCGAGTCCCGCGCCGTCGTTCTCACCGGCATCGGGGCAGGGCTTTGCGTCGGTGCCGACCAGCGCCGGGTTGGCGAGCGCGGCGTCGATGGCGCCCTGCGGGT
Organism: Miltoncostaeaceae bacterium; assembly: GCA_046708705.1. Lineage (GTDB taxonomy): Bacteria > Actinomycetota > Thermoleophilia > Miltoncostaeales > Miltoncostaeaceae > CALMEC01. Next base: position 15,135 of record JBKKDD010000151.1, read on the forward strand.
CGCCGTAGAAAGAGTCGACCTCCACCGTGCGCGCGCCGTCGTAGTCGGCTCGGCTATGGCAGGCGTCGATGACCCCGTTGTCGGAGAAGTCGTTGATAACGTCCCTCGGGCTTCCGAGCGCCGTGCCGCAGATGGACACGGTCGCGATGAGCGCGATGAGGAGGGCGGCGAGGCGACGGGGCAGGGGGACCACCGGGCAAGGGACGGAGCGAGCCGCGGTCGCGGACGCGGGCGCAATGGTATCGGTCTGGAGATACGGGCTCAAGACGCCGGGGTGGCGATCTGGCTCGCCGTAGCGGCGCTCGCCGGCTGGGCGGGGCTCGCGATGGCCGACGGCGCGATCGATCTTGGGCGCCTGCCGGCCGGGGCGGGCGCGACGGCGCTGGCCTGGGGACTGGTCGGCGC
>JBKKDD010000152.1:0-2746 GCA_046708705.1 Miltoncostaeaceae bacterium
ATGCTGCTCGGCATTCGGCAACGCCCGGCGGTGACAGGATCGGTGCCGTGCTGAGAAACGACGACAAGCGGGTCGTAGCGATCTACGTCAGCGACGCCATCTCGAGCTCTGGCTGAATCGTGCGCCATCGAATGATGGGTGCAGAGCCACAAGGTTGACGAGAACGCCGACCCTCGACCGCCACCCATCTGCTGGCGGAGTGCGAAGGGCCTTGGAAATCCGGCGATCGGCATCGTGGAGGCCTCCGCCTGCGCCCACCACCTTGAGTTCATAGCCGCGATCGCGCACCAACGCGATCAGCTCCGCCGCCGACCGACCTCGGGCCGCCAACACGCCCGGGTTGACCTCGATCAGGAATGCGTCCGGCCAGTGGTCGTTCAGCTGCCGGTCAAGCCCGCGTAGGACGAGCGGCTCCATTCCTTCCACGTCAATCTTGACCAGCCGCAAATGCCGATTGCGAAGATGCTCTGCGAGATAGTCGTCGAGGCGACAGACGGGCACCTGCACCGCGTCGCGGGAACCGCCTTCGGTGAAATGCCCGCTGACACCGGAGGGCGCCCCCTCGGCGTGGTCGACGCCGAGGGTCAGGTCACCGGCCTCCTCCCCGAGCGCCATGCGCTGGGCGACCACGTTGTGGAGTTGATTGAGCCCAAGGTTCTCTTGGAGTCGTGCAAAGTTCCCGGGAACCGGCTCGAACGCGTGGACCTGGCCGGTACTCCCGACTGCCGCAGCCGCAATGAGCGTGAACAGTCCGACGTTCGCGCCGACATCCACCACTACATCGCCTGGTCGCACAAAGGATCGGACAAATCTGATCTCACCAACTTCGAAGGCACCGTAGAAAATGCGCCGCTGCACGTATTCCCGCACGTCCAGAGACATCCGAACGCCATTGGTCTCGACGGTTAGTGGCCCCCCACGCGGGCCGTAACGGCGATGCAGCGGTTCGACCACCAGGGGGAACCACCCGGGGATCGGAACGAGGCGGGACGGCAGCCTGAGCACTCCGACACCAAACTTCCGAAGGACGCCGTAGGAACTCTGAGGTTTGCTCGGCACGGAGGTCACTAGGCTAGCGACATGCGACCCGGAGCGGTAACTCGGCGGATCGAGGACGGACGGTTCGCGATCGCCGCCAATGGCTACGCTGACGGTCCCGCGCAGGCACTCCGCGACTTCCTCACATCGAAGGGCGCGGCGTCGGTAACTACCATCCTCCACCCCTTGGAGCGCGAAGGCGATACCAGCCACATGATCGCGACGTACGAGCACGGCGTGCTGTCCCACGAACGGAGGGTGTCGTTGCCGACCCGCCCACCCCTGACGTACCCGCTGGATCTGCTTGTGCCGCCGCTGTCACCGCGGGTGGACTGCTGGTTCGGCTTCAACGCACTCGCCTGCCTCCCGGGGTTCGGCGGCAGGAAACTGCGAAGAGTCGGCAAGGTCGTGTACTGGTGCGTCGACTTCGTCCCCCATCGATTCGGCGAGGGCAGCCGACTGACGCGTGTCTACGAGCGCCTCGACGCGTTCTGCTGCCGCAATGCGAATGCCCGCGTCGAGCTCTCAGCGGCAGCACGAGAGGCTCGTGACGCCCGTCATGGATCGGCGCCGACGGCCCTTGCCCCGACACGGGTCGTCCCGATGGGAGCCTGGGTGGATCGCGTGCCCGTGACGGCACACGACGCCGACGCGAAACGGCACGTGGTCTTCATGGGCCATCTCGTGGCACGTCAAGGAGTCGACACCCTCTTGGGCGCGATGGCCCTCCTCAAAGCCCGAGGCAGTCTCGTCACGGCAGACATCGTCGGACGAGGCCCGCTCGAGCGCGATCTGAGACGTCGCGCCAGCCAGTTGGGCATCGACGACGTCGTCGCGTTCCGCGGGTTCGTCGCCGACCACCGCGATCTCGAGGCGATTCTCGCCGACGCGTCCGTCGCGGTCGCGCCCTATATGAGCGCCGGTGACTCGTTTACACGCTTTGCGGACCCTGGCAAACTCCGCGCCTACCTCGCTGCGGGGCTTCCGATCGTCCTGACCGACGTCCCTCCCAACGCTGCAGAATTGGTTGCCCGAGGGGGGGCAACGGTCGTGCAGGATTCCCCGGCCGCCATCGCCGAAGGAATCGAACAACTCCTCGCGTCGCACGACGCAATGGTCGGCCGTCGAGACGCCGCATTGGGAATGGCCAGGGAGAACGATTGGCCCGCCCTTCTTGCTCCGGCGCTCGAGTTCGTAGGGTTCAGCTCGTGACCCCCTCCCTGTCGATCGTGATACCGGTCTTCAACGAGCCTGCATGGCTCCCGATCGCAGTCGCAGATGTCGTCGCTGCGCAGCAGGCATCGCCGTTTACGGACGCGGAACTCGTCATCGTCGACGACGGTTCCGACGAGGCGACAAGGGACGTGATTCGCAACCTGCAGGCGCCGATCCCGATTCAGATCGTGCATCAGGACAACGCCGGGCGGCACGCCGCGCGACGAACGGGCATCGAACGCGCCGATGGCGACCTCATCCTGCTCATCGATAGCCGGGTTTCGATCCGGCCTGGCGCCCTGCGCTTCGTCGGTGAGCGCCTTGTCACCGGTGAGCCGCTCCCGGTGTGGAACGCTCACGTCGACATCGACCTGGGCGGCAATCCGTATGCGCGGTTCTGGAACGTCCTGACCGAGATCGCCTTCCGTGAGTACTTCTCCGACCCGCGCACCACTAGTTTTGGCATCGCCGAGTTCGATCGGTTCCCAAAGGG
>JBKKDD010000153.1:0-6646 GCA_046708705.1 Miltoncostaeaceae bacterium
GTATGAGGGGCACCAGGATCTGGGCGTAGTAGTTTGGGTCCCCGACTGGTCCCGAAAGCCGGGCCTGGGACTCGACGCCGCGAAAAAACTCGATCGGCACGACGGCGAAGCCCCCGTAGGGTCGGTCATAGGTCCCGGTCACCTGCTGGAGGACGCTGAGCCCCCCCAGGCAGGCGCCCGCAAGGAGGAGCGCCCAAAGCACGCGCTCGAGGGTCGCGACCGAGCGCACCGCGTTGACGATCAGCACGCACAGAAGGAGGGCCTCGAACAGGAACGGCACGAAGTTCTCGAACGCGACGTCGACCTCACGTGAGGTGACCGTCGACGCGAGCTGGAAGACCATGAACACGGCGACGAGGCCGATGGGCCAGCCGAAATGGAGCCGCCGCCCGTTGAGCATCTCCGCGGTGACAGGGATGGCGAGGGCGACGATGATCAGCGCCGCAACCGAGGCGGGCGCGTCGTACTCGCGCACGGCGACACCGGGGACATCGAGGAACAGCAGGAAGAGGACCGCGGGCGTCATGTACTGCGGGAACGCGAGCCCGGCGACCACGGCCGCGAGTCCCAGCCCGACGATCAGGGCTGCGAACGGCACGCCCGCGATCGAGGCTCCGGCGGCGACGCCGGCGAGCAACGCTGCTCCAAGGATCGCCTGGCCCGCGCCGAGCGGCCTTGCTTGTGCGGCGGCGATCATGCGTGCCGCCCTGAGGTCGCCCGACCGGAGAAGCTCGGCGCGAGCATCTGAAGGCGAAGGACACCCAGGCTGGAACGCACGCCGACGTTGCGCCGGTCGAGCTCGAGCCACTGGGCGTGACCGAGGTGGTTGGTGCCGCGCTCGGTCGTGAAGGCGATCTCGAAGCCCGAGTCGGCGAGCACTTGGACGACCTGGCGGCTGTGTCCGCCTGCCGGGTAGGCGAACGCTCGTGGGGTGGGTCCAACCTCCCGCTCCAGGTCCTCCAACGACCCGACCAGCTCCCCGGCCACCTGGTTCAAGGGAAGCCGGCTCAGGATCGGATGGCTCCTGGAGTGGGGCGCGAGCACCACGCCCGCGGCCGCGAGCTCCCGCAGCCGGGCCCAGCCGAGGACGTGACACCGGGCGCCGGACACCTCGAGCGCCGCCTCGGCCGCGTCCACCTGCGCCATGGCCTCTGCGTGCGGGAAACCTTTGAGAAGGTCGCGAAGCCGCGCGAAGGAGCGGGCACGCTCGCCGGCGCTCGCGAGCGGAAGTGCGCCCGCAGCAGTGGCGAGGGGCGTCCGCCGCGGCGTACGGCGGAATGACCGGTACAGGCGGTCCCACCAGAAGCCCGGGCCGGGACTGTCGGGAAAGGCGGTCGGGACGAACAGTGTGACCGGGATCCCCAGGTCGCGCAGCACGGGCCAGGCATGCCTGTCGAAGTCGACGTATGCGTCGTCAAACGTCACCATGACCGCTCGCGCAGGAAGCTCCGTCTGCCCGCGTCGGACGGCCAGGAGCTCCTGCAGGGACACCGGGCGCCGCGTTCGCGCGAGGTGCTCCATCTGGCGGGCGAACCCGTCCGGTGTCGCGCTGAGGAGCGCCGGATCCAGGTCCGGCTCGGCGTCGATCCCGTCGACCCGGTGGTACATCAGGACGGTCAGGAGGTCCCGTCGGGGGCGTTCGAGTCGCTCGAGCGCATCCACCAGGCCGGGGACGTTGCCGACCGCCGTCGCCAGCCCGCGGGCGGCGGAACTCGCCACGCCGGTCAGAGGCCCGGCCGCCGGACGACGGAGATGACGGTCCACATCAGGATCTTGAGGTCGAGCCAGAGCGACATACGCCGAATGTAGTCGATGTCGAGCCGAAGGCGCTCGTCGAAGGTCGTGTTGTTGCGCCCGAACACCTGCCACATGCCGGTGATCCCGGGTGGCACCTCCAGTCGCTCCGTATGCCAGAGCGAGTAAGTGCTCGAGGCGAACGACGTCGGGCGCGGGCCGACCAGGGCCATGTCGCCGCGCACCACGTTCAGGATCTGGGGCAGCTCGTCGAGGCTCGTCTTGCGAAGGAACCGCCCGACCGGTGTGATGCGCGGATCGTTCGGGATCTTGAAGTCCGGCGGCGGCAGCATGTTGAGATGGGCGAGCTGCGCCTTCATTTCCTCGGCGTTCCGGAGCATCGTGCGGAACTTGTACATGGGGAAGCGACGGCCGTGCCGGCCGGTGCGCTCCTGTCGGAAGAGCACGGGGCCGGGCGAGTCGATCCTGATCGCCAGGGCGCAGAGGGCCATGACGGGCAGGATCAGCGGCGCGAACAGCAGACACAATCCGACGTCGACGACGCGTTTGAGCGCCAGGTATGTGTTGCTCGGGGGCATCGGCATCGCATCTCATTCGGCTTGGTTGTTTGCCCGGGGGGCTCCGTGAGCCCCCCGGGCTGGGGCGAGTTCTGTGTCCTCGGGGTTACATCGCAGGTTTGGAAACCGGCTCGCGTTGTTCCGTGACCGTGATCGTCCGGCGGGGCGTCTGGGTCCTGAAGCTCTCCTCCATGCGCTCATTCGTCGCCTCGAGGAGGCCTTCGAGCGTCAGCGCGGTCTCGGGGAAGAACGCCATGCCGACCGAACGGCCGGTCAGCACGAGCGGAGCGTTTGCACGGATACGGTCGAGGAGGGAGAGCCCCTCGTCGACGCCGGTCTCCGGCAGGAGCAGCCAGGTGCTCCCATCCAGCGTCCAGGTCCAGTCGATCAGGCGCAGGAACGTGCTGAGCTGCGGCCCGCGGGTATCTCCCAGGTGAACGGCCGGTGGTGAGATCCGAAGCAGGGCGACCGCGCCGCCGTAACGGCGGCTGCGATACATCTCGCGGTGGATCTCCTCGTGCATCGCGACGCGGACGTCCGGAGCTTCGGACGTCTGTGTCAGGCGGCGACGACCGGTTGACCGGAGGCGGTGACGCTTGTGGCGAGGTGGGGCTCCGACGGCTGCGTCGGGGATGTCGAGCGGTGTGACCGAACCCACGTTTGGCTCCTTCCGTGTTCGCTCTCGAGGTGGTCTCAGATGTGCGGGTTTGGTACCAGTCGTGCCATGACCGTAGTCAACGCGCCGCCGTAACCTCGCTCCCCAAAGGTCTAGGCCGGGCACTGGGCGATCGGCGAGTTCTTCCGGAATTTGCGAGGTTTTCACGTGTGCGCTGTCGGGATGATCGTTCGTAGTTTTCAGATTTTTGACCATAAGGTTTCTGTAGTAACGGCATTCTTCCCCTTCGTAGGGCGATCAAACCTCGTCTACCCCGTCTGTCGTCGCTGCACACCGACGGGGGTTCTGCCGCGACATCGGCTCGGGCGTGGATATTGGTTCACCTGTTGATTCGAGCGACAGGCCCCGTAGGATCACCCGGTGGCCGAACGGACGAAGCCGAGCATCGCGATTCCCGACGCCTCGCCTCCGGACACCCTCTTGGTCGAGGACCTGGAGGTGGGGGAGGGCGCGGAAGCCGTCGCGGGCAGCGCCCCCGTCATGCATTACGTCGGCACCTCGTGGTCGACGGGCCGCCAGTTCGACGCCTCATGGGACCGCGGCCAGACCTTCAGCTTCGCGCTCGGCAAGGGCCAGGTCATTCAAGGCTGGGACCAGGGCATCGTCGGCATGCGCGTGGGAGGGCGTCGGCGCCTGACTATCCCGCCGGATCTGGGCTATGGCGCCCACGGCGCGGGCGGGGTGATCGCCCCCAACGAGACGCTCGTCTTCGTCGTCGACCTGATCGACGTGCGGACCGGCTTTTAGTCCGATCCGGCGCGCAGCGGGATCGGTGGCCTACGATGGTTGGGCCGTCGGTGGCTACGTCCAGGAGGAAGACCCGTGTCGATCCGACCCGTCAAGCGAATCAGCGAGGCCACACCGACCATGGAAGGCGCGGGCGTCCACCTTCGCCGGGCGTTCGGGTTCGGCGAGACCGAGCCGTTCGATCCGTTCCTGCTGTTCGACGACTTCCGCAACGACCGGCCCCAGGACTACCTAGCCGGGTTCCCGTGGCACCCGCACCGCGGCATCGAGACGATCACCTACGTGCTGTCGGGCACGGTGGAGCACGGCGACAGCCTCGGCAACACGGGCTCGCTGGGCGCCGGCGACGTGCAGTGGATGACCGCCGGGCGCGGCATCCTGCATCAGGAGATGCCCAAGGGCGATACGCAGGGGCGCATGCACGGCTTCCAGTTGTGGGGCAACCTGCCGTCGCGGCTCAAGATGACCGCGCCGCGCTACCAGGACGTGCCGGGCGGGGAGATACCCACGGTCACCGACGACGACGGCACCGAGGTGCGCGTGGTGTGCGGGTCGTTCTGGGGCAAGGCCGGGCCGGTCGACGGGATCGCCGCCGACCCGATCTACCTGGACGTGTGGGTGCCGCCGGGCCTGGTCAAGCGGCTTCCGGTCGCGACCGAGCGCCACGCGTTCGCGTACGTGTTCGAGGGCTCGGGCCGGTTCGACGAGTCGTCGGATCCGCGCCTGGTGCGCACCGACACCGTGCTCGGCGACGACATCGACGACGAGCCGCCGTACTCGGCCGCCGGTGATCGTACGCTCGTGCTGTTCGACCGCGGCGACGAGATCGTCGTGCGCGCCGGCGAACAGGGTATCCGGTTCCTGCTGGTCTCGGGCCGTCCTATCGAGGAGCCCGTCGCCTGGTACGGCCCGATCGTGATGAACACTCGTGAGGAGCTCGCCACCGCGATCTCGCAGCTCAAGGACGGAAGCTTCCTGGAGGAATGAGTTCCGCGCCCCCGCTGGTCCCCGGCGGCGACACCGGGCGTCTCGACGCCGTCGGGTCCCGTCGCCGGTCGCGGCGGCGGCCGCTTTTGCGCATCGCCGTGGTGCTCGTCGTGCTGATCGCGGGCGGCACCGCGCTGCTCTGGGCGTTCGGCGGGGACGATCGCCGCTCGGGAGTTGACGTGTACCGTGGCCTGGGCGCGTGGGTGGACGTCTTCGACTACACGACCCGGGGCGGGCGCCCGGTGGTCGGTGTCGCCGACGTCGACGCCATGGCGGCCCAGGGGGTTCGGACCGTCTACCTGCACGCCGCGTTCGAGAGCGACGGATTCCCCGGTGGCGTCGTGCCCGCGGGTGTGCTGGGTCCGCTCCTTCGGCGCGCGCACGAGCGCGGCCTGAACGTGGTCGGGTGGTATGCGCCGCGCTTTCTCGATCCGCAGGCCGACCTGGACCGGCTCCTTGCGATCGCCCGGTTCACGCATGACGGCGAGCGCTTCGACGGCGTCGCGGTCGACATCGAGGACCGCGGGCTCGCGGTGGTCACCGAGCGCAACCGGCGCCTGGTCGAGCTGTCACGGCGCCTGCGCGAGGCGGTCGGCGACGAGGCCACCGTCGGCGCGATCGTGCTGCCGACGGTTTTGCTGGAGCGCGTCAACACCGACTTCTGGCCGCGGTTCCCGTGGGCTGAGATCGCGCCGTTCTACGACGTGTGGATGCCGATGACGTACTGGACCGACCGGCTGACCAGGTCGGGCTACCGCGACCCGCGCCGCCTGATCGCCGAGTCGATCAGGCGGACCCGTGAGCTGACCGGCCTTCCCGACGCGCCCATTCATCCGATCGGCGGCATCGGCGACACGCTTACCGAGGCCGAGCTCGCGACGTACGTCGGCACGCTGGCGTCGGTCGGCGCGATCGGCGGCTCGATCTACGATTACCGGACGATGCCGACCGGCGGCTGGGGTGTCCTGCGCGGTCGCGTTCCCGGCTAGTGCTCCTTGAGGACGAGAGGTCGGGACGATGTGACGAGTTTCCGGTGTGACGTTGCCTGCCGTGCGCCGACACCCGTGCATCGCGGATCATGGCGAATTGAGAGGCCGGTTCGCGGGGCGGATCACGGTCAGCGGAAGGCCGGCTTCGCCGGCCCCCTCCCCCCGCTACTCGGCGCGGTTCTGGCCCCACTGGTCGTCGTGGACGAGCGCCTTCCATGAGCGGAAGTTGCGCTGCAGCGCCGGCGCGAGCCCCTCGGGCCACTTCTCGGGGTAGCCGAGCGGCGAGACGATCACCGGATCCACGTCGGCGGGCAGGCCCAGGATCTCGCGCAGCCGGTCCTTCTCGAAGCGCTGGAACATCGTCGTCGGCACGGTGCCGAGCCCCTCGGCGCGCGCGGCCAGCATCAAGTTCTCGAACGCGAACGCCACCGAGATCACGTCGTCCAGGTACCCGCCGTCCTTCATGCGATCGGGATAGTTGTCGCGCGGGACGAGCAGGCCGACCAGCCACACCGGCGCGATGCGGTAGGTCGCCAGGATCTGCTCGGCGTAGTCGCGGCCCCACTGGGCGTGCTCCTCGTCGCTGACCTCCGCCTTCTTGGGCCGCATGATCGCGAAGTAGGTTGCGCCGCCGTCGATCACCAGGTCCGCCACCTGCCGGCGGCGGTCCTCGTCGCGGACGACGAGCATGCTCCAGGCCTGGGCGCCGCTTCCGGTGGGCGCGCGTAGCGCGAGCTTCAACAGCGGGTCGAGCACCTCATCCGGCACCGGTGTGTCGGTGTAGGTGCGCACGGCACGGCGCTTGCGAATCGCTTCGTTGACGTCCATCTCGATCCTTCCCGGGGGTCTGGGGGCGTGAGCCGTCAATCTACGCGACCGACGCCCCCCAGTCCCAGCGGCGAGCAGATGCGTGCCGGACGAGGGGCGTGTTCTGC
>JBKKDD010000154.1:0-10219 GCA_046708705.1 Miltoncostaeaceae bacterium
GCGATGGCCGACGACGCGGTCGTGTTCGCGCTTGGCAACGGGGACGGCGCGGACGCCGGGGCGGCGGTGCTCGCGACCTCCAACGCGGACCTACCGAACCAGATCGACGCGGCGCTCGCCTACCCGGGCATCTGGCGCGGGGCGCTCGACTGCCGGGCACGGCGCGTCGATGACGCCATGCTGCTGGCGGCGGCCCGCGCCATCGCGGCCACCGCGGGCCTGGTGGGCGCCGACAACATCGTCCCGTCGGTCCTCAACGCCAACCTGGTCACCAACGTCGCCGCGTCCGTGCGCGAGGCGGCGCAGACCTCGGGCGCCGCGCGCCTGACCGGCACCGCCGCCTGACCGGGGCGCCGGGTCGGCGCCCGGCCGCCGGCGGGGCTCGTACAACCATGCGGGGAGCGACCATGGACACCAGCATCCGTTTCTCCCGCATCGCGAGCGGTGTCCACCTGCGCTGCCGCAACGCCCGGTGGCGGACCTACCTGGCCGAGTTCCCGCCCGCTCCCGACCACACGGTCCTGGACATCGGCGTCTCGCCGCTGGTCGACCTGCCGGGCGAGAACCATTTCCTGCGCTCCTACCCCCACCCGGACCGGGTCACGGCGATCTCCAACGACACCAACATGGACCCCGTGCGCGCGGCGTTTCCCCGGGTGACGGTGCTGACGGCCGACGCCCTGGCCTTGCCGTTCGCCGACCGCGCGTTCGACATCGCCCACAGCAACGCCGTGATCGAGCACGTGGGACCGCGCGCGGCGCAGGCCCGGTTCCTCGCCGAGATGACCCGCGTGGCGCACGCCGGGTTCGTCTCGACCCCCAACCGGTGGTTTCCGGTCGACTCGCACACCAACCTCCCGCTCGCCCACTGGCTGCCGCGGCCGCTGTTTCTGGCGGTCCTTCGCCGCACCGGCCGCCTGGCGCCGGGCGAGGAGTGGATCACGTGGCTTCTGTCCTCACGCACGTTCCGCCGACTGGTCCCCGGCGATGTCGAGCTGCGCCTGATCCGCCAGCGCCTGGCCGGCATGACCGCCGTCGCAACCCTGGTGTTCCGCCACCCACGCTGAGGAGGCACAGGCCGGTCAGAACGGGTTCTCGACGGTGACACCGTCGATGACCTGGCCGTCGTTCAGATCCTCCGTAAGGAGCCGATCGCATTCACCCCTGCGAGCGGCCTGGACGATCAGCGCGTCCCAGAGCGAGATTCGATTGCGGATCGAGCTCTCGGCCGCCGCAGTCACCATGGCAGCGTCGGTCCCGACGGCCCCGTCAGCGAGGCGTGCGAGCACCGCAAGCGCGGTCGATTCGGTCAGGGGATGCGCCAGGCGACGGGTCACGACCACGAAGAACTCCTGCATGACCTGGGTGCTGACCACCCATTCCCCCGCCGTCAGGATCCGAGCCGCGCGTGCCTGCTTGACGGGATCCGCGAAGTCGTGGGCGTACACGACGACGTTGGTATCGAGGAAGACGCTCAGACGTCGTAGAGGTCGTCGCGCCGCCAGGTCCGCCCGCCGGGGCCACTCGAGGCACGGGCCTCTTCAGCGAGCGCGACGATCCCCTGTCCGGCCGTTTTCGTGGGGTCATCTCCGACCAGGCGAAGCAGGTAGCCGCGGACGAGGGCGTTGAGCGAGGTGCCGTGCTCGAGCGCGTGGATGCGGACGCGCCGCAGCACATCCTCGTCCAGCTTGATCGTCACGTTGGCCATTTGGGCTCATCATACACGAAGATCGTGCTGCACGATAATCGTGCGGTGAGATCAGTTGACGATCTTCCGCCCCAGACGGCGGAGGGGGAACCAGAACAGGGCGGCGGTCAGACCGATCAGGGCACCGACGTGGGCGAGGGTCAGGAGGCCGACGTCGCCGAGGACCAGGTCGCGGGTGGCCTCGACCAGGTGCGACAGGGGCAGGCACCAACCGACGACCTGGGCCCAGGTCGGCAACTGGTCTAACGGGAAGAAGACGCCGCCGAACAGGAACATCGGCGTCAGCAGGCCGGTGAAGAAGATGTTGAAGTGCTCGATGTTGGTGGCGAACGAGGTGTAGGCCATGCCCAGCACCGCGAAGCACATCGCGCCGACGACGAACACCAGCGGCACCGCGAACACCCACAGCGAGCCGACCAGGCCGAGCACGGCCATCACGACGACGAACACGACGCCGTAGACGACGGCGCGGGTCGTGGCCCACAGGTACTCGCCGACGACGACGTCGCCGACCGACAGCGGCGTCGTGATCACCGCCTCGTACACCCGCCGGACGTTGATCCGCACGAACGCGTTGTAGGTGGTCTCCAGGATCGACCCGAACATCACGCTGGACGCCGCGACGCCCGGCGCGATGAACTCCACGTAGTCGACGCCGTCGATCGTGCTGACGTACGTGCCGAGACCCAGGCCCATGATCAACAGGTAGGCGATCGCCTCGACGAACCGCGGGCCGAGCGTCGTCAGGATCATCTTGCGCCCGATGGTGGCGTTTCGCTGCCACATCCGAAACGCGCCGCGGGCCGTGAACCCCAGGCGATCGGGGTTTCCGGGAGCCGGTGCGGCGCCCGTGAGCGTCGTCACGCGACCAGGACGAGCTTGCGCCCGGCGGTGCCGGCTGGATCTCGGCGCGGTTGACCACGCTCATCCAGCCCCCCAGCCCGGCGATGCCGAGCGCGGCCGCGAACTCGTCGGTGGCCCCACGGGTACGGCACGACGGCCCTCACAGCGCCTCGATCGCCTTGCGGAAGTCGTCGGCCATACCGTTGTGGCCGTGGGTCATCGACTGGTCGATCCCTGCCAGATAGGCGTCGGCGGCCTCGTCGGCGCGACCGAGCCGCGTGAGCGCGTCGGCGAGTCTGCCCCACGCGTTGCCCTCGTCCTCGCAGAGCGCCAGGTAGGCGCGAAGCTCGACGACCGCCTCCTCCCAGCGCTCCAGGCGGTAGAGCTCGTTGGCGTAGCCGTAGCGTGCGCGAGGTTCTGCGGGCTCGCGGGCGGCGAGCTCGGCGAAGTAGGCGAGTCGGTCCATCCCGCAAGGGTACCGCCTGCTGACGCGCTCACCTGACCGAACGTCCAGCGGGGACCTCGCCGTCCGGGGAGGCCCGCGCCGTTGTGAGCGGCGCAGAAAGCCTCACCGTCCAACCCTTCACAACCGGGGTTGGAGCCGGCTCGTGGCAGGGGGGCCGGGTAGGCTGGGCGCATGGAGATCCAATCGTTGGACGACGCGGAGCCGTTCGTCACCGCCGACGGCAGCACGATTCGCGAGTTGCTCGGGCCGGCGACCGTGCCCGCGCAGCATCAGAGCCTCGCGGAGGCGACGTTGCCTGCCGGCGGATCGACCGAGCGGCACTACCACCGGGTCGCCGAGGAGATCTATCTGATCGTCGCGGGCGTCGGGCGCATGGAGCTGGACGGCGACATCGCCGAGGTCGGCGTTGGTGACGCGATCCTGATCCCACCCGGCGCGTGGCACCAGATCACCGCGATCGGCGACGGCGAGCTGCGGCTGTTGTGCTGCTGCGCGCCGCCGTACTCGCACGACGACACCTACTTCGCCTGACGCGACACCGCTGATACAAGCGGTGTTCGCGGGCCCCAGACCGACCCCCGGATAGTGCCAATCCATACGATGATGCGGGGTTCCGACGCTGGTGCTAGCGTGACACAAAGTTCGGAGCGGCCTCGACGCCACACCGACGATCCGTCCGCACACAACCAGCTCGCCCGCATGGGGTGCCTCGCGTGAACCTGCGTGACTATCTGCCTGTGCTCGTCTTCTTCGCGATCGGCATCGTGACGGGGGGCGGCATCCTGATGCTGTCGCGCATCGGCCGGCGCAGCCGCTACAACGCGGTCAAGCAGCTTCCGTACGAAAGCGGGATCCTCGCCACCGGCGCGGTTCGCCAGCGGTTCTCGAACGACTTCTACCTGACGGCCATGCTGTTCATCATCTTCGACATCGAGCTCGCGTTCTTCTACCCGCTCGCGGTCGTCCTGAAGTCCGTCGGCGTCGCCGCGGTGGTGGAGCTCGTGATCTTCGTCGCCGTGCTGGGCGCCGCGCTGGGCTACATCTGGCGCAAGGGAGCACTCGAATGGCGCTGATCCCGCCGCCCGGCACCCCGGTCGAGCGCGCGCCGCGCACCGATCCGAGCGTCGACTGGGACCTGCGCGACCCCGAGCTCGCGGACTTGGTCAAGCGGGGCCTCCTGATGACCACCGTCGACAAGATCGCCGCGTGGGCGCGCTCGTCGGCGATCTGGCCCGCCGGGTTTGGCCTGGCCTGCTGCGCGATCGAGATGATGCACATGATCACGCCGAGGATGGACATCGCGCGCTTCGGCGCCGAGGTCATCCGCGCGTCCCCGCGCCAGTCCGACCTGATGATCGTCTCTGGGCGCGTCTCGCAGAAGATGGCGCCGGTACTGCGCCACATCTACGAGCAGATGCTGGAGCCCAAGTGGGTCATCTCGATGGGTGCCTGCGCCTCCAGCGGCGGCGTGTTCAACAACTACGCCCTGCTGCAGGGCGTCGACAAGATCGTCCCGGTGGACGTGTACGTGCCCGGCTGCCCGCCCCGCCCCGAGGGCCTGGTGGAGGGCTTCATGCTCCTGCAGAAGAAGATCGGCTCGGGCGGCCAGTCCTCCAGCCGTGAGCTGTGGAACGCCGAGCGCGGGAAGGACACGGCCTGAGCGACATCACCCTCGTCATCGCCGCGACCCTCACGGACGCGGTCGTGGCCGAGCACGAGGAGTTCGGCGAGCTGACGGTCGAGATCGTGGCGGAGCGGTTGCTGGAGGTCGCGCGCCTGCTGGCCGCGCCGCCAGCGTCGTTTCGGCTGCTGTCGGACGTGACCTGCGCGGACTTCCCCGAGGCGCCCGGACGCTTCCGGCTGGCGTACAACCTGTACTCGTACGAGTCCGGCGCGCGCCTGCGCCTGCGCGTGTGGGCCGGCGCCGAGGACCCCCAGGTCGACTCGGTCACGTCGGTGTGGCCGACGGCAAACTGGCACGAGCGCGAGGTCTACGACCTGATGGGCGTGCGCTTTCGCGGCCACCCCGACCTGGCCCGGATCATGATGCCCGACGACTGGGTCGGACATCCGCTCCGCAAGGACTACCCGCTCGGTGGCGAGGAGGTGACGTTCACCGATGCCGTCTGATCCCGGAGAGATCGGCATCGGCGGTGGCTTCCCGCTGTCGTCCGAGGCGCGCGGCGTGCGCGAGGCGGCACGGCGCGAAGGCCGCGAGCTGACCGAGACCGAGCGCGCGATCGCCCAGATCGAGGCGTTCACGCCCGAGGAGGCCGCGGCACGCACCGCCCTCAACGAGCACCCGGACGAGGACCCCGGCACCCGCAAGCCCATGGTCATCAACCTGGGCCCCCAGCACCCCTCCACCCACGGGGTGCTCCGCCTGATCACCCAGCTCGACGGCGAGGTGATCCAGGACATCCACCCGGTGGTCGGCTACCTGCACACCGGCATTGAGAAGCAGTGCGAGAACAAGACCTACTGGCAGGCGATCACCCTCGTCACCCGGATGGACTACCTGTCGCCCTACTTCAACACCCTGGCCTACTGCATGGCGGTGGAGAAGCTGCTGGACCTCGAGGTGCCGGACCGCGCCCAGTACCTGCGGGTCATCATGTGCGAGCTCAACCGCATCACCTCGCACCTGGTCTGGCTCGGCACGAGCGGCCTGGAGCTCGGCGCGATCTCGGTGTTCTTCTACACCTACCGCGAGCGCGACGAGGCGCTCGACCTGGGCGAGATGATCTCGGGCGAGCGGATGAACACCCGCTACTTCCACGTCGGCGGCTGCGCGCAGGACATGCCCGACGGCTTCGAGGGCGCGCTGCGGCGGTTCCTCGACAAGATGCCCGGCCGCATCGACGAGTACGAGACGCTGCTCTCCCAGAACCAGATATGGCTCGATCGCACCAAGGGCGTTGGCGTGCTGCCCGTCGACCAGTTGATCGGCTTGGGCGTCACCGGTCCCGCCCTGCGCGCCGCCGGCGTCACCCACGACCTGCGCAAGGCCAACCCCTATTGCGGGTACGAGCACTTCGACTTCGACGTGCCGACCGCCACCGAGGGCGACGTCTACGCCCGCTACACCGTGCGCCTGCGCGAGATGCGCGAATCGGTGCGGATCATCGAGCAGGCCCTCGACGGGATCCCCGCCGGTCCCCACATCGCCGACGACCGCAAGGTGGTGCTGCCGCCCCGCGAGGAGCTCGCGGTCTCCATGGAGGCGCTGATCCACCACTTCAAGCTCGTCACCGAGGGCTTCACGGTCCCCGCCGGCGAGGTCTACGCCGCGGTCGAATGCCCCCGCGGCGAGCTCGGCTGCTACCTCGTCTCCGACGGCGGCCCCAAGCCCTACCGCTGCCACATGCGCGACCCCTCGTTCGTCAACCTGCAGGCGCTGCGGCCAATGGCCAAGGGCGCCTACCTGGCGGACCTCATCGCGATGATCGGCTCCATGGACAATGTGATGGGCGGGGTTGATCGATGACGGTGATGAATCTCTCGCGGTTTGGGACCGCCATGGGGACGGGGGGCTTTGACGGCAGGCACGTGTTTTTGCCTCCTCGTTCTTTGGCCTTCCGAGGGCCGCGTATCGCTGCTCGCGACACGCGTCCCGGCGGTGCCGTCAGCTTCGTTTCGTGGCCGCCTTCTGCGTGTGGAGTGGATCGATGACGGTCGCGGAGGTTCGGGCGCACATCGATCCGCTTCGGGGTGAGTACGGGGATCCGCGGTCGTTGATCCTGCCGGCGCTCAAGTGGGCGCAGACGGAGAAGGGGCATCTGACCGAGGGCGACCTCGCGGCGGTGGCCGAGGCCACCGGGTACTCGCAGGCCTATGTCGAGAGTGTCGCGACGTTCTATGACCGGCTGTACCTGCGGCCCGTCGGCACGCGGGTCGTGTCGGTCTGCGTCACGCTCTCGTGCATGCTGCGCGGCAGCGACGAGGTGATGGAGGGCCTGTGCGCGCACCTGGGCCTCGGCCACCACGGCGGCACCAGCGCCGACGGCGCGGTCACGGTCCAGGAGGCCCAGTGCCTGGGCGCATGTGACCGGGCGCCCTGCATCCAGGTGGACGCCGAGGACATGATCGGGCCGCTCACCCCCGACGCGGCCATCGGCCTGGTCGACGAGCTGCGCGAGGCCCCCGTTCCCTCCGAGCTGTGGCGGTGACGGCGTGCCCGTGATGCACATCGTCTACCGCCACCGCGCCGACGGCACCGGCACCCCGCTGACCGAGCTCGCCGCCTACCGCGCGACCGGCGGCTACGACGCCCTGACCACGGTGCTCACCACCATGGACCCGGACGAGGTCCTGTACCAGTTCCACCGCTCGGGCCTGCGCGGCCGCGGCGGCGCCGGCTTCCCGATGGGGCGCAAGGCCGGGTTCCTGCCCAAGGACTCCCCGCTGCCCGCCTACGTCGTGTGCAACGCCGACGAGAGCGAGCCCGGCACGTTCAAGGACCGGGAGATCATCGAGGCCAACCCCTTCCAGCTTTTGGAGGGGATCGTGCTGGCCGCCTACGCCGTCGGCTGCCACCGCAGCTACATCTACATCCGCGGCGAGTACGAGCACCAGGCACGCGTGCTGGACAGCGCGGTCGCCCAGGCGCGCGCGGCGGGCTTTCTGGGCGAGCGCGTCTGCGACACGGACTTCGCCTGCGACGTCACGGTCTACCGCGGCGCCGGCGCCTACATCTGCGGCGAGGAGACGGGCCTGCTGGAGAGCCTGGAGGGCAAGCGCGGCACCCCGCGCCTCAAGCCCCCGTTCCCCGCGGTGGCCGGGCTCTACGGCTCGCCGACCCTCATCAACAACGTGGAGACGCTGGCGGCCCTGCCGCCGATCATCGCCCAGGGCGCCGATTGGTACGCAGCGATCGGCCCCGAGAAAAGCCCCGGCAGCAAGGTGTTCTCGGTCTCCGGCCACGTGCTGCGGCCCGGCAACTACGAGGTGGTGCTGGGCGAGACCACGCTGCGCGAGCTGGTCTACGACCTGGCGGGGGGCCTGCGCGAGGGCCGTGCGTTCAAGACCTGCTGGGTCGGCGGCTCCAGCGTGCCGGTGCTGGGCGAGCAGCACCTGGACACGCCCCTGGACTACGAGTCGCTGCAGGCGGCCGGCACGTTCCTGGGCTCGGGCGGCTGCATCGTGATGGACGACTCCGGCTGCATCGTGCGGGCGTCGCTTCGACTCGCGCACTTCTACCGCCACGAGAGCTGCGGCAAGTGCTCGCCGTGCCGCGAGGGCACCAACTGGATGGAGAAGATCCTGCAGCGGATGGTCGACGGCGAGGGGCGCATCGAGGACCTGGAGCTGCTCGAATCGCTGTTCGGCAGGATCGCCGGCAACACCCTCTGCGCGCTGGCCGACGGCGCGGTCGCCCCGATCAAGAGCGCCATCGCGCTGTTTCGCGACGACTTCATGCGCGTGATCGGCGAGGGCTCCCTACGGCCCGAGCCGATGATGGAGGCCGCGGTTGTCTGATCAGCCCACCCCCAAGCGCGTGGCGCTGACCATCAACGGCGTCGCCGTCGAGGCCGCGCCCGGCACGATGCTGGTCGACGCCGCCGCCCAGGCCGGCATCGAGATCCCGATCTTCTGTTACGAGCCGCGCCTGGGCCCACCAATCGGGGCGTGTCGCATGTGCCTGGTCGAGATCGAGGGCATGCGCGGACTGCAGACCGCCTGCTCGACCCCCGTCGCGCCCGACCAGGTGGTGCGCACCAACAGCCCGCCGGCGGTCGAGGCCCAGGACGGCGTGCTGGAGCTGCTCCTGGCCAACCATCCGCTTGACTGCCCGGTCTGCGACAAGGGCGGCGAGTGCCCGCTGCAGGACCGCACGTTCACGTTCGGCCCCGGCCGCACCCGCTTCAGCGAGCCCAAGCGCCACTTCCCCAAGCCGCTCGACCTGTCGCCGCTCGTTGCGATCGACCGTGAGCGCTGCATCACCTGCTACCGCTGCGTGCGCTTCAGCCAGGAGGTGGCAGAGGACCGGCAGCTCACGTTCCAGGAGCGCGGCGCCGGCACCGAGGTCGCCACGTTCACCGGCGACCCCTACGAGGGGCGGTTCACCGGCAACATCATCGACCTGTGCCCGGTGGGCGCGCTGACCAGCATCCCCTACCGCTTCGTGTCGCGGCCATGGGACATCCAGAACGCCCCGTCGGTGTGCGGCCTGTGCCCGGTCGGCTGCAACACCGAGCTGACCCGGCGCGAGGGCCAGCTCAAGCGCGTGACCGGTCGCGAGGCGCCGAACTTCGCGGTTGAGGAGGGCTGGCTGTGCGACAAGGGCCGCTGGGGCTACGCCGCCGGCTGGTCCCAGGAGCGCATCCTGCGGCCGATCGTCCGCGAGGGCGGCGTGGCGCGCGAGGTCTCGTTGGAGGACGGCGTGGCCGCGGCGGCGCTGCTCGTCTCGCGCGGAGCGGCCCCCGGCTTCCTGGTGGGTCCCGCCGCGACCGTCGAGGAGGCGTTCCTGGCCAAGGCGCTGGCCGCGACGCTTCCGGGCGGGAGCGTGGGCAGGCTCGGCATCCCCGGCGAGGCGCTGGCGGGACTTCGCGGCCTTGCCGGCGCGCAACTGGGCGAGCTGGACACATCCGACCTGATCGTGCTGGTGGGGGGTGACGTCGCCAACCAGCAGCCGGTGGTGGAGCTTCGCGTACGCAAGGCCGCGCGGCTGAAGGTCCCCATCGTGGCGGTCGGCCCGCGGCCGCAGCAGCTTCCCGACCGCAGCGAAGGCGTGCGCACCCCGCCCGGGCAACTGATGATCGGCCTGGGGACCGTGGCGAAGGCCCTGCAGGACGCCACGAACGCGGTCGTGCTGTGGGACGAGGCCGACCTGGCCGCCGAGCCCGACGCCGCGGCCGAGCTGGCGCGCCTGATCGCCGCCGCCGGGGCCCGGCAGATCGAGTTGGCGGCCGACGTCAACGGCGCGGGACTTCGGGCGCTCGACATCGCGACGGACGCACTGCTGCCCGCCATCGAGACCCTGCGCGTCGGCACGCTCGTCACCGTCCACGCCGACCCGCTCGCGGGTGCCGGCGCCACCCGCTGGGGCACGTCCCTGCACAAGGCGGGACCGCTCATCGCGATCGCGACCCACCACAACGCCCTGACCGACCGCGCCGACGTCGTGCTGCCCGCCCTGATGCACCACGAGCAGGAGGGCGTGCTGGTGTCCATGGCGCGTCGCGCGCAGCGGCTTCGCCCCG
>JBKKDD010000155.1:0-3537 GCA_046708705.1 Miltoncostaeaceae bacterium
GCTGGGCTCCTTGTCGTTGCCCTTGCTGGGCTCCTGGTCGTTGCGGGTCCCGACGGAGGCGCCGGCGGTGTCCTCCCGGCTGATCCCGGACCCGTTGTCGTTCTTGCCCATGAACGAGGCGTCCGTATCCTGCCCGTGGTTGGGGCCGTTGGGATCGGTGGTGGGAAGCTCCGGTTCGGGATCCTCGTCTTCGAGGTCCGCGGCGGTGACCACGATCGGATCGGCCAGCTCCTCCTTCATGGCGTCCCGGGCCTTGTTGACGGCTTCGAGCACCGCCTGCTTCTCCTTCTCCGCTGCCTCGGGCTTGAGGTTGCGGTGCCGACCGGGAGCGGTGGTGAACCGCGGGGCCTCGGCGGGGCCGGGGATGGGCCGGGTGTAGGGGTCCCGCTCGATCAGCTCCTCGCCCTCATAGCCGCCGGCGACGAGCGCCTCCTTGATGAGGTGCTGCATCTGCCAACCGGGCCGGACTTCCTCGGCCATGTCGAGAGCGCGCCGGAGCAGACCTTCGAGGTCGTTGTCGTTGCGGGTGTTGCGGGCCATGGGTGTCACTCCTTGTCGGGGGTACCGCGAGCGTATTCCCCCGGCGCGTCGCCCGGCTCGTAGTGGTGAACACCTGTTCGGTCGATCTCGACGAGCCGGTAGGTGACCATGTCGTACCACGACGGCAACCGCAGCTCGTCCTGGGCCCACGCCACGTCGTTGCGGGGCACCACCGGGGAGGCGAGCGGGCCTCCGTGCAGCCGGATCTGCACCGGGCCGGCCTTCTTGCGCGCCTTGTAGAAGGCGGGGACCGGGCGCTTAGCCATCGGACTGGAACGGCCCCGGCGGTGCCATCGCACACCGCCGGGGCCGGGTCCCTTGCAGGTCCAGGGCCTGCGTCACTCTGGTCCCTGATCGCCGAGCCAGAGGCGCTCCACCGGTCGCTGCAAGGGCGATCATCTCAGATGTCGGTGTACTCGGCGTACAGGGCGTACGCCGTGGGGGTGCCGTCCTCGCCCTTGTCGGCGATGGCGACCACGGTCTTGGCGCCCTGCTCCTTGAGGTACTTGGCGATCGTCTCCAGCCCGTTACGGGTGTCATCCCGGGCGACGAGGACAGGCCCGCCAACCGCACGCAGCTCCCCGAGGATCCGCTCCGCCTGGGCGCCGTAGCCACGGTTCCCCCGGCTAGCCGGCAAGCGGTCCACCTTCTCCATCACGACCTGCATAGTCGAGTCCCACTTTCCTGGTGCATGTAGCGCAGAGATCGGCCTCGTGGCCGAGCGCGTACCGTCCCATTATGGCACCGTCGAGGCCGCACAGCGTCAGCCGAACACCTCGGATATGGATCCGTTGACGGCCCATGATGAGCACGTAGTTCTCATCGCCGAAGTCGTGGACGTGCTCGATCACGACGTCTCGACCATGCCGTTGTAGAACACCAACCAGACCGGCTTCCCGACTCGGCGGGCGTGTCGGACCGCGTGCCAAGCGACGCCGCCCCTCTTGTGCCTGTTGCTGTCGCGGGCGGGGGCGGCGATCAGCAGGTCGGACTCCTCGATGAGCACCTCGTTACGGATCGGCGGCGTCGCCATCTCGCGTCGCTCGTCGTTCACCGTGCGCGCCCGGAACTCGTGCCGCATAACGGCGGGGTGAGCGACGAGGATCAGCTCGAAGTCCCGGGCCATCCAGTACGCCTCCTCGTCGGCGCCCACACAGTCCCCGTGATGGAAGACCCGCGCTCCGTCCTCGACGGCGTCGACGAAGCACGCCCGCACCGAACGCAGTTGAGCCGCCGTCATCCCCGCCCGAGTGCCGACGAACCCCAGGTGCTCGATCATTCGTAGGGGATCCCGAACTCGGCGACCTTCACCGCTCGGGCAAGCGCCTCACTCCACGCAACGAGGACCTTCACCGGGTCGTCGTCATCGCCGATCGTCATCATGAACCGCACAGTCGGGGGGATGGGATCAGGAGTCAACGTCGCACCATTCGTCGCCGACGAGGATCTGGAACCACAACTGCTCGTTGCTGTCGTAGTGGTCACCGTCCATCGTCACGTAGATCAGGTCGGCCCTGTGCAGGGACCCCATGTACCCCTGGGGGGGTTCGTAGTCGAGATCCGTCGCCTTCACTCGCACCACCACCGCGAGCAGCAGATGCCAGTCGTAGTGGCCCTCTAGCCGGATCCGCGTGGGGACCGGCGGGACGACGGTCTGCACCGGCATGTCCGCGCGGTGCTTCACCACCTCCAGCCGCGCTCTCGCGAGGACCTCCTGCTCCCGCCGCCACTCCTCCTCCGTCATAGCGCCCGGATCCACTTCGGCCCCTCCTTGTCGGGGTTGCGACGTACCTTCACACCCCCGGGGGGGATGTCCCACCCCTCGGGCTCGATCACCTCGGCGTCGATGATGTCCTGCTTCTTGGAGCGGACATGCACGATGGATGCCTGCAGGAGGTCCTCCAGCTCGGAGGGCTCGTCCAGATCGGCCGGGCCGATGGCACGCAGTCCAGCGCCGGCGGGATGCGGCGCCTCCAACTGCTGAACCTGCGCCGCCCCGGCGAGCATCTCCTCGGGGGTGGTGTCGACCACCAACTGGGGGACGATCCAGTTCCGCTTGCCCTCACGGGTCATCTTCGAGCGGCGGGTCAGTTGCAGCTCGACCTTGACGATCCCGTGGTTCTGCAGCGCAGCGAGGGTGGCGATCATGCCGGGCGCCTCGTGGGCGAACTCCCAGCCCTTCACCTCCAGCCGCCACACGCCTCCGAAGCCGACGTTGGGCAGGATCACGTTCAGCCGGGAGTACGGCTTGCAGGTCATGTCGCCGGCCGCGTTGCACAGGCAGGGCTGCTCCATCTTCCAGGTGGTGCAGACCTCACCGTCGCAACGGCGGTCCAGGCCCCGGCCGCCCCACAGCTCGTAGTTCAGCGAGTAGCTGTTCGGCGGGAGCCACACGGGGATGCGGTGGGCGTCGGTGACGACCTCCCACTGGTTCACCGGGGACGCCTTTGGGTCCGTCCACGGCTTGGCCACCCCGCCGTAGTGCTCGGCGAGGGAGCGGATCGCCCGCTCGTCGGGGGAGGTGAACCGCCACGTGTCGATCGACTTCATGGCCTTGCCGGTCTTCACCCCGAATCGGAGCCGGCCCTGCTCCGGTGGTCTAGCGGCGAGACTGCTCACCGGTGCCACGATCCCCATGTCTCTCGTCCTCCAGGTCCAACGTCAACGGCACGATCCCGTGCTCCCGGCACTCAGGACAGACCTGATGATCCCGGGCGGGCCCGGAACAGGCGGGACATAGTGTTCGCACCCTTACCTGTCCCATTATGGCACACCTCGTATCAAGACGTAAGGTCGGGGTTGTAGATGTAGGCGGCGGATCGGCCGTGACGCTCGTACACATCCCCGCCGAGATGGATCCGGGTGGGGAGATCGTCCCGCCGGGTCATGTCCACCGCCGCTGCCCGGCCGTGGAGCACGCCGCCGAACAGGCGGACCATCTTGAAGCGGCTCTCACTCACCGCGGCATGGACTCCCGGACGCCGTCCGTCACCGCCG
>JBKKDD010000156.1:0-3552 GCA_046708705.1 Miltoncostaeaceae bacterium
GCGCATGCTCACCCGCGGCGATCGCGGGCCAGCCGAGCCGCTGCGCGTCGGTCGGCTCGGCGAAGGCGCGCGCGAACCAGTCCGCGACCAGCGGGTGGAACGGAGCCGTGCGGACGGGGGCGGTCGCCACCCGGGAATCGTAGCCCGTCCGGCCTCGCGCGGGACGGGGCGTGACGTCCTGGACGCTCGGCAGGCCGACGACGACGACGCACTCGACCCGGGCGCCCCTGGGCTAGCGGCGCGTCGGTCGTAGCCGGCCTGTACCGAAGCTGTGCGTACGATTCCGGAGTATCCTCCGCGGCGATGAATGCCGGTGATTCTCTGGACTTGGAGCGTGGCCGCCGGCATCTGATCCGGGTACGGCGGGACGTTCCAGCCGTTCATCGCCGAGCGAGCGTCCGGGTCGTTCGTCGAGGACGCCTCGGGCCGCCGGGTGCTCGACTTCACGAGCGGGCAGATGAGCGCAATCCTGGGGCACTGTCACCCCGAGATCGTCGATGTGGTCACCGAGATGATCGGCCGTCTCGACCACCTGTTCAGCGGCATGCTGTCGCGGCCGGTCATCGACCTGGCCGAGGTGCTCGGCACGGTTGCGCCGCCGCTTAGCAAGGTCATCCTGCTGGGACATGCTGCTGATCCTGGACGAGGCCCAGACCGGGGTCGGGCGCACCGGGACGATGTTCGCGTTCCAGCGCGACGGCGCGCCGCCGGACCTGGCTGACGCTGTCCAAGACCCTGGGCGCGGGCCTGCCGCTCGCCGCCGTGCTCTGTACCGACGAGATCGAGGCCGCGGCGTACGACGCCGGGTTCCTGTTCTCCACCACGCACGTCAGCGATCCGCTGCCCGCGGCTGTCGGGCTCAAGGTGATCGAGGTCGTGGTCCGCGAGCGGCTGGCCGAGCGGGCCCTCATGGCCGGATCCCACCTGGGCGTCGAGATCCTGGCTCAGGCGCTTCACGACGTCGCGGGCTGAGTCGATGGGGCTTCAGCAGACACCGGTGACAGCCACCGGTACGGCGGTCGGTGAGTCGAGTCGTGGGGGAGCGGGGATGGGATGAAACGCCGAACCACTGCACTGGTACAGTCCCGTACGGCACTATCGGTGACGTTCCGTCGCCGATTTGCGCCCGAGGCGTCGGAGCGGGAGGTCGCGCCACCGACGCTGACGTCGCACCGCCGCACTCGGGTGGGTGACGTCGAGAAACGCTGTGCCCCGGAGCCGGTTCCGCAAGGCTCGTGGGTGTGTCCACGGGGCCCCGGCGCCCGCGGAATCATTGCAAACGAACATTCGAGGTTTGGAGGCGCGGCATGCTGATCAACGAGTTGAGCAAGCGGGTCATCCCGTTTCGTCCCCACGACGCCAAGCGCGTCGGCGACGGGGCGTTCTACATCGACACGATTGTCTGGCTCAACGGCGATCAGATCGAGATCGGCGAGAAGGTCGGCTTCAACTACGGCTGCTACGTCAATGGTTTCGGGGGCCTCGAAATCGGGGACAGAACGATCGTCGGTCCCTACACCATGATCCACACCGCCAACCACGAGATGGACACCGACCGGCCGATCCCCGAGCAGGGGTGGAACCTCGGTCCCGTCACGATGGGCGCGGACTGCTGGATCGGCATGGGCGTGTGCATCCTGCCGGGAGTAACGATCGGCGAGGGCAGCGTAATCGGCGCCGGGAGCGTCGTGACCCGCGACGTGGAGCCGTACTCCGTAGTGGTCGGCAATCCCGCCAAGGCGATCAAGAGCCGCATTCCCTCGTGAGGGTCCTCTTCTTGCAGCGCCAGCCGTGCGTGAGGGCGCTGAAGTACGCCGTCAGCCTGCGCGCCGCGTGGCCCGAGCTGCAGCTCGGGTTCGCCTACCAGGGTCGCACGCTTACGGAGTTCTACGGCTCCGGCGACGAGCTGTTCGACGGCTGGTGGGACCTGGGACGCGACGCGCTTCCGGTGGACAAGCTCCAATCCGTGCTCGATGACTTCCAGCCCGACCTGATCCACAGCCACAACCTGCCGGACGTGTTGACGGTGCTGGCGCTCGAGCGCGTCGGCGACACGATCCCGCTGATCCACGACATCCACGACCTGCAGAGCCTGCGCCACACCGCGTACCGCGACGGTTTCCCCGAGCCCGTCGACCCGCTGGACCTGGAGCGCACCGCCATCGAGGGCGCCTCGGCGATCATCACGGTCTCGCCGGAGCTCGTCGACGTGATCGACGCCCGGTACGAGTTGCCCGACCGGACGCTGGTGCTCGGCAACCTCGCCCTTCGGCGCGACCGGGTGGTGGATCTCCCGGAGCGGACGACCCACACGGGCTCGCCGACGATCGTGTACGAGGGCAGCCTGTCCGTCGACGGCAGTCATTACGACCTGAGGGATCTGTTTCGCAGCATCGCACGGGCCGGATTGCCCCTGGCCATCCATCCCTCCCGTCCGGCGCCGGGGTACGCCGCCCTGGCCGACGAGTTCCCTGGCGTACGCTGCCACGAGCCGCTCGATCCCGCGACCCTGATGGCGACGATCCCGCGCTACGACCTCGGCTGGGCCGGGTTCAACGGCACCATCAACGCAGCCCACATGGACACGGTGCTCCCGAACAAGCTCTACGAGTACCTGGGCGCCGGGCTCCCCGTGGTGACCCTTCACGAGCACCTCGCGCTGCGGCGGTTCGTCGAACGCGAGGGCGTCGGCCTGGTCCTTGACGACGTCGCCGGCATCGGCGAGGCCGTCCGCGACCTCGACATCGCCGCGCTTCGGCGCACCGTCGCCGACAAGCGCCACCGCTTCACGTTCGAGGCCCAGATCGACCAGGTCATCGACCTCTACCGGGAGCTCGCCGGCCTGCAGCGCACCCTTGGGAGCGCAGTGGCCTGAAAGCAGGAGAGCGGGCGTCGCCGGGTGGCCTCGCCCGCTCCTCATGTGTGGTGCGTCAGATGGCGGGGGTGCGCGGGTGGCGTGGCCTGCGCATGGTCAGGAGGGTTCCGCCCGCAAGCAGGGCAAGCCCGCTGGCCAGACCGAATCCGAGGCCGGCGTCGTTCCAGTCGAATCCGCCGGGCTCGGCCGAGACCGGCAGCGTGGCGGGGGGCGCCACAGGCGTCGTCGCCCTGGCGTGGCCGTCGCCGGAGGTGAACGTGCCCGAGGTCCCGATCGCGGTCGTCGCGACGGTGCGGGCGTGGTCGTCGCCGAGGCGCGGGGACACATAGGTCTGTCCGTCGTTCACCACCATCGCGTTCGCGGACGGGACTGCGAGGGCGCAGCTTGCGAGCAGGAGGGTGATGCGTGCCCGCATGTGGATGTTCATCGGTATCTCCTTCGGTGTGGGGGCGGGCTCGAGTCGCGCTGAGCGTTCCGAGCGTCCGAGGCGTGCACCGATGAAGAGCGAGGACAACGGCCCGTGATACATCGACCCTCACGCCCGCCCACGATCCATCGGGGGAACGCGCCCCACACGGCGGACGAGGGGCGAGCCCGCCACCCCACACGTCCCTTGGACTCGAGATGTAAACGTGCCTGCCGTGCGCTGACAACCGTGCGTCGCGGATCGTGGTGAA
>JBKKDD010000157.1:0-7286 GCA_046708705.1 Miltoncostaeaceae bacterium
GCACGGCGCCGGGCACGTGCAGGCGCGTGGGCAGGGAGTTGAAGCCGCCGCCGGGGATCGTCTTGGCGCCCCAGGCGATGCGGCGCCCGCCCTCGAGGATCTCGCGCACGAGCTTGTGGGACTTGAACTGCTGCAGCAGGTCGTGCACCGACAGGCTGGCGTCGGCGTAGTCCAGGCCGGTCACGAAACCGATCGAGACCTTGTCCTCGCCCATCGGGTAGATCCACGACCCGCCGTACTCGCGGTACTTGGCGCCAAGGCGAAGCGGCCAGCCGGCGGTGTGGATGACCTTGTCCAGCGGCTTCGCGACCTCCCAAACCTCCTTGACGCCGAGCTCGTAGGTCTGCGGCGCCTGGTCCAGCTCGAAGTGCTTGCGGGTGATGCCGGCCAGGTGGCCCTGGGTGCCCTCGCAGATGGCGGTGACCTGGGCGTGCAGCTCCATGCCCGGCTCGAACGTCGCGAGCTCCTCGCCCTCGCGCCCGCGACCCTTGTCGCCGGTGACGACGCCGAGCACCCGCCCGTCGTCGACGATCAGCTTCTGCGCGTCGGTCTCGGGGAGCATGTAGGCCCCGAGCTCCTCCGCCTGCTCTGCCATCCAGCGACCCACTTGGCTGACCGAGATGACCCAGTTGCCGTGGTTCTTCATCTGCGGCGGCGGCATCGGCAGGCGGAACGCGGCGCTCTTGGTCATGAAGTACATCGCTTCGCCGGTCACCTCCGAGTAGATCGGCAGCGACTCCTTGGGCGCGTCGGGGAAGAGCGAACGGAACGGACCCGGGCGCATCACCGCGCCGGACATCAGGTGAGAACCGGCGGCCTCGCCCTTCTCGACGACCGCGATCGGCACCTCGCCGAGCAGCTCGGCCACGGCGGGATCCTCGGCCAGGAGCTGCCCCAGCCGCACCGCGCCGGCCAGGCCCGCGGGCCCGCCGCCGACGAACAGGACGCCCACGTCGATGCGCTCGTCCTCACCCGCCGCGGGGCGCACGACGTAGTCGGACGCGCGAAATCGGGGTGGGTAATCGGCCGGAACGATGTTCATGTCGCCCTCTCGGATCTGACGTCGTGACGGCGTCGAGTCTACGTGACGGTTCCCGCCGCTCGCCGCGCGCTTTCGGGTGGTCACGGGCGATTCCGGACGTTCGTCCGTGATACAACCGGGGCGACGATGTTCGAGCCCATGACCCCGATGACGCCGCTCGACTGCCTGGAGCGGGTGTTCGGGTATCCGGCGTTCCGCGGGGCGCAGGCCGAGATCATCGACCGGATCACCGGCGGCGGCGACGCGATCGTGCTGATGCCGACCGGCGGCGGCAAGTCGGTCTGCTACCAGATCCCCGCGATCCTGCGGCCCGGCGTCGGTGTCGTGGTCTCGCCGCTCATCGCGCTGATGGCCGACCAGGTCGCGGCGCTTCGCCTGCTCGGGGTCGACGCGGCGGTGCTCAACTCGTCGCTGAGCGCGCAGGAATCCCGGGAGGTCTGGGGACGACTCGTGCGCGGCGAGCTCGCCCTGATCTACGTCGCGCCCGAGCGCCTGCTGACCGAGGGCTTCCTGGACCTGCTCGACCAACTCCACGGACGGCGCGGCCTCGCGCTGTTCGCGATCGACGAGGCGCATTGCGTCTCGCAGTGGGGCCATGACTTTCGGCCCGAGTACCTGCAACTCGCGGTGCTCGGCACGCGCTACCCGGGTGTGCCGCGCATGGCGCTGACCGCGACCGCCGACCAGTTGACGCGCACGGAGATCCGCGAGCGCCTGGGGTTGCCGGAGGCCCGCGAGTTCGTGGCGAGCTTCGACCGGCCGAACATCCGCTACGTGGTGGTCGAGAAGGACCGGGAGCGCGAGCAGTTGCGCAGGTTCCTGGAGGCCCACCGCGGCGAGGCAGGCATCGTCTACTGCTTGTCGCGGCGCAAAGTCGACGACATCGCCGCGTGGCTCGTGGGCCAGGGCGTCGACGCCGTCCCATACCACGCCGGCCTCGACACGCCGACACGCAGCAAGAACCAGGAGCGATTCCTGCGCGAGGACGGCGTGGTGGTGGTCGCGACGATCGCGTTCGGGATGGGCATCGACAAACCGGACGTGCGGTTCGTCGCGCACGTTGATCTGCCCAAAAGCCTGGAGGGCTACTACCAGGAGACCGGCCGCGCCGGGCGCGACGGCGAGCCCGCCGAGGCGTGGATGACCTATGGCCTGCAGGACCTGATGCTCGTGCGTGGGTTCATCGACCGGTCCGAGGCCCCGGCCAACGTGCGTCTGGTTGAGTCGCGCAAGCTGGACGCGATGCTGGGCTACTGCGAGACGGGCGGATGCCGGCGCCGGCTGCTCCTGTCGTACTTCGGCGAGGAGCTCCCCGGGCCGTGCGGCAACTGCGACGTCTGCCTGGAGCCGCCCGAGACCTGGGACGCGACGGTGGCCGCGCAGAAGGCGCTGTCGGCCGTGGTGCGCACCGGCGGTCGGTTCGGGGCCATGCATTTGGTGGACGTGCTGCTGGGGCGCGTGACCCCCAAGGTGACCCAGCACCGCCACGACGAGTTGCCGACGTTCGGGGTCGGAACCGAGCTGGACGAGCAGGGCTGGCGCGGGGTCATCCGCCAGCTCGCGGCGCTCAGCCTGCTACGCCCGCACCCCGACGGGCACGGCGGCCTGCAGCCGACGGACGCCGCGCGCGCCGTCCTTCGTGGTGAGCGGCAACTGGAGCTGCGACGGCTGCGGCCGCGTGCGAGCCGCCGCGGCCCCGCCAAGGTCCGTACGCCGGTGATGGATCTGCCGGCCGGCGCCGCGCCGCTCATCGACGCGCTACGCGCGCTTCGCCGACGCCTGGCCGACGAGCAGCAGGTCCCGCCGTACGTGGTCTTCCACGACGCGACGCTGCGCGCGATCGCCGCGAGCCGCCCAGCGGATCCGGCTGCGCTGCTCGCGATCCCCGGCATCGGCGCCGCCAAGGCCGAGCGCTACGGAGCCGATGTCCTGCAGACCGTCCAAGCGAACGGCTGACCCGTGTCATTGGCGCCCGAGCCGCGGATCGGCCAGCATCATGTCATGCATCCGTCCGCGATCGGGAGCAGCACGTGAAGCACGGGGGTCCGAAGCTGATCCTGAGCAGCCTGGTGGCGGTCGTGATCATCGGCGGCTTGGCCCTCGGCCTGACCCGCCGCGACGACGCCGGCGCGAGCAAGCTGGTGCGCGGCGGGCCGACGCTCGACGGCACCAAGCCGGTGGTCCCCGTCACCGGTCCCTCGCTCGCGGACGGGACGCCGATCTCCGTCGCGGCGTTCAAGGGCCGCAAGCTGATCATCAACGCGTGGGCGTCGTGGTGCGGGCCCTGCCGCGAAGAGGCGCCCGACATCCTGCGCTTCACCAAGGACCACCCCGACGTCGTGTTCTTGGGAGTCAACCTGAACGACACCAAGGCCAACGGGACCAGTTTCAACGCGGACGTGGGCTGGACGCACCCGTCCATCTTCGACCCCAACGGCGCCGTGGGGTTCGACCGCCTCAAGACCACCACGCTCCCGGTGACGATCTACGTGGACTCGAGCGGCATCGAGCGCGGGCGCACCGAGGGGCCCGTCACCTATGAGGATCTGGCCGACGCCGCCAAGCGCCTGACCTGACCCCCGAGGTGCGCGGCCGTCGCTCGTGAGCCCCCCGCGGACCGGCGCCCCTTCCTTACACCTGTTGCGAGAAGCTCTTACAGGTTCAGCACACGCTGCACGCAGTCCGCACATGTGCGCGAGAGAGGGTCCCGCCCGAACCACCATCGGGCCCACGGGCACACGGGGACAAGGGAGCACGACATGAAGGTCAGGGCATCACTCGTCGCGACGGTCGCGTGCATGGCGGTCGGCGCATCGTTGGCGGTGGCGGCGACCATCGGCGGGACGCCGAACGCCGAGATCCTCTTCGGCACGCCACGCGCGGACGTCATCACCGGCGACGGCGGCGGCGACTACATCAACGCGGGCAGGGGGCACGATGTCGTGCGCGGGGGCGCCGGCAACGACGTGATCAACGGCGCGCCGGGCCACGACCGGCTGGCGGGCAATCAGGACAACGATGTCGTCCACGGCGGGCGTGGCTCGGACGTCGTGTTCGGGCAGGCCGGTGACGACGTGATCTCGGGCGACTGGGGTCACGACCTCGCCCTCGGGGGCAGCGGCAACGATCGCGTGTTCGGCGGTCGCGGCCACGACACCCTGTACGCCGGGTTCGGCGAGGACATGCTCATGGGCGGCTACGGGCACGACGTGCTGATCGCCCGTGCGCTCGACACCCAGCTCGACTTCCTGATCTGCGGCCCGGGCCGTGACATCGCCTTCGCCCGCGCCGAGGACGTCATCCACCGAAGCTGCGAGCGCCGGATCATCGTGGGCGGGCAGGAGACCGAGCCCACCGACGACGCAGCCGAGGCCACTCCGCCCGCCGAGGCTCGCCTGAGCGGCAACCCCGGCATCGGCGCGACGGACCCCACCGACGACAACGACCCCGGCAAGCGGTAGCGCCGAGCCCCACGGGGACGCGAGCGGCGGGGTCGTCGTGACATCATGGCCGTGTGGCCTCCTGGCACATCCGGGACTTCGACGCCTCCGACCTCGACCAGGCCGTTCAGGTGTGGAGCGCATCGACCGACGGGTCGCGCCACCCGCTGTTCGGGGTCGCCGAGGTCATCGAGTCGCTCAACCGTGGCGAGCCCGCCGTGGTGGCGGTCAGCGACGGGCGGGTCATCGGCACGTGTGTGGCGCGCGTCACGGGTGAGCGGGCGTGGGTGCTTCGCATCGCAATCGACAGCGAGCTGCGCAACCGCGGCGTGGGTTCGACGCTCCTTCGCGCGCTCGAGGAGCGTCTGCTTCGGATGGGCGTGCGGCGGATCGCGGCGCTCCTCCCCGAGGGCGGCGTCGGGCACGAGGCCTTCCTGCATCAGGGCTACGAGCTGACCCCCGGCATCGCGTACTTCGAGAAGCGTGAGCCGCTTCGCCCGGCCGATCTGGACCTGCTGGGATCGGTCGGCGGACAGTTGATCACCCCGCGGGCCTGGGACGATCTGGCCGGCATGGAGGAGACCAAGGCGCTGATCGAGCGACGGATCGTCTCGCCGCTGACCGAGCCCGAGGTCGCCGCGCGCCACGGCGTGCGCCCGCCGAAGGCCGTCGTCCTGTTCGGGCCGCCGGGAACCGGCAAGACGACGTTCGCCAAGGGCGCCGCCGCGCGTTTGGGTTGGCCGTTCGTGGAGTTGTTTCCGAGCCAGCTCGCCGCCGAGGGGCCGCACGGCCGGGCGAGCGCGCTGCGCGAGTTCTTCGACGTGGTCGCCCACATCGAGCACCTCGTCCTGTTCATCGACGAGGTCGACGAGATCACCGGCAGGCGCAGCGAGCGGCCCGACACCGAGGGGGTGACCAACGAGCTGCTCAAGGCGATCCCGTCCTTTCGGACCCGCGAGGATCGGCTGCTGGTGTGCGCCACCAACTCGGTGCGCGATCTGGACCCGGCGCTCCTTCGTCCGGGACGATTCGACTACGTGCTGCCCATCGGCCCCCCGGACCACACGGCGCGTGCCGCGCTGTGGGAGCGGTTCGTCCAGGCGCTCACCAGCGAGCCGGTGCGGACCGACGCCCTGGCGACCGCCACGGAGCTGTTCACTCCCGCGGACATCGAGTTCGCCGCGCGCAAGGCGGCGCAGGCGGCATTCGAGCGCGCGCTCGCGGCCAAGAGCGACTCCCCCGCCACCCACGCGGACTTCGAGGCCGCCGTCGCCGACACGCGGCCCACCCTGACGAAGATGATGATCCGCGACTTCGACGAAGACATCGAGCGCTTCGCCCGCGTCTAGCTGCAAGGGCTCGCAAGTCCGGCAAAGCGAGGACGAGCAGCCCGATTAGCCCTGCGTCACGCTTCGCTCGCGGCCTTCATCTCGGACGGGACGACGCGGCTCACCTCGATGATGCTGTCGACTGGGACGTTCCCACGTTCCGGGCGCATCCGGTGTCGGACGTCGTCGGCGGCCCGACATTCTGGCCGATCGAGCAGACAGGTGAGGTGCTCGCTGCGTACCGCGAGTTCCTTCCCTCGCTGCCGCGCAACGCAACCGGATTCTTCTGCTTTCACACGGTACCCCCGGCGTTCCCCGAGGAGATCCACATGCGCCTCGTCTGCGGGGTCGTCTGGTGCATCGTGGGGTCGGACGAGGAGGCGGAGCGTGCCATGGCGCCGATGCTCGCCGTGGGCAGCCCGCTGATGCACGGCGTCAGCCGGATGCCTCTGCCGGCGCTCAACAGCGCGTTCGACGGTCTGTACGGGCCGGGCGATCAGTGGTACTGGCGCGCCGATTTCGTGAACGAGATACCCGACGAGGCGATTGCCCGCAATGCCGAATGGAACGAGAGGATGCCGACGTGGAAGTCGGGCTCCCATATCTACCCGATCGACGGCGCCGCGCACGACATCGGCCCGGACGAGACTCCGTGGGCCTATCGGGACACCCGCTGGGCGCAGGTGATCACCGGAGTCGACGCCGATCCGGCGACCGCGCCGACGCTTCGCGACTGGGCCACCGGCTACTGGGAGGCACTGCACCCGTACTCGGCCGGGGGCGTGTACGTCAACTTCATGATGGACGAGGGCCAGGCGCGGGTGAAGGCGACCTACGGCAACAACTACGGACGCCTCGCCCGGGCCAAGGCGACATACGATCCCGCGAACGTCTTCCGCGTCAACCAGAACATCCGGCCGGCCGGCCCGTAGGCACCGCCCCGTCGCGCGCGCGAACTCGCATCCCGGCCAATCCACCGACGCGGTATCCCGCAGGAGGCATGAGTCCGCGAGCCATTCGCTGACCCAGTCCACCAGGACACCGGCCTGGTCGGCCATGAGGACGGCCACCTCCCCGTGAGAACGCGACCCCTACTTGACCGGCACCTGGACCGCGTCGCGCACGTGGCCGCGTAGCCAGCGGTGCGCCGGGGGCTGTTGGCGTCGCTCGGCACGAGCATCGCCAATGTCGGCCTGCCGACGTTCGGGCGGGTATTCACGGCCTCCTTCCAGGACGTCCAGTGAATCGTCCTCGCCTACGCGGGCCTCATGACCGACACCTGCGGGCCGTTTCGACGGGCGCCGGAAGCACAGAGCCGCCCGCCGCGACCGGCAACACCCCCGCCCCGTCACCGGCTCCGACGCCGAGCGCCTGATGCGCATGAGCAGAACACGCCCCTCGTCCGGCACGCATCTGCATCGCCGCTGGGACTGGGAGGCGTCGCTCGCGTAGATTGACGGCTCACGCCCCCAGACC
>JBKKDD010000158.1:0-2630 GCA_046708705.1 Miltoncostaeaceae bacterium
CGCCACGGCTGTGGAGCGGGTGTGTGACCGGGTGCTTGTCGTGGTCGACGGCCATATCGTCGCCGACGGCACGCCGGCGGAGGCGCTGAACGTCTACCACGAGCGTCTCATCGGGGACCAGCACGGCGGCACCAAGGCGACGGCTGACGCCGACGCACCCTACGCGAGTCCGGTCTCCATCACCTCGGTCCGACTCATCGGCGCGGATGGACCCACGGACCGGTTCCGCAGCGGCGATACCTTCGGAATCGAGCTCGATATCCGTGCCGCGTCGGCGGTGGAATCTCCGATCTTCGGGATTGCAGTTCATTCGGTGGAAGGAGCACTCGTCTACGGGACGAACACACGACTCGATGATCTCCCGATCGAGACGGTGGAGGGAGACCTGACCGTCCGGTTCACCGTCCCGCGACTCCCGCTCCACGAGGGTCGTTTCCTCGTCACGGTCGCCGTCCATTCCTATGACGAGTCGATCGTCTACCACTGGCTTGATCGCTGCGTCGAGTTCAACGTCGTCCAGCGCGAGACCGGGATCGGGCTGGCCGACCTGTCCGGGAGTTGGTCAGTGGAACGTCGTGGTGAGAACCCGACGCTGGCGTCCTCTCCCGAATGGATCACCGAGGGATGACCGAGCAGCTCCCACCGGTCTTTCGATCGTCCGTGCCGGTCGTGGGACCTCTCGTCACGACGGCCCGGCGACTCCTCAGGCGCTTGCTCGGGCCCGACCTCCGGTATCTCGCCGATCAGACAACGAATGGCCTCGACCGGCATCAACTCCAGGTCGATGCGCAATCAGCTCAAGTGAATGCGTTGGCATCTCGCTCCGACGCCCGAATCAACGCGGAGAGCGAGGCGCGTGAACGGGCGCAACGTGACATCCAGTCGCTCTCCAATCGGCTGGACGAAATGGATGCACGGCTCGCGTCGCTTCAACTTGGGCCGAGGCTCGCCCGACTCGAGCGCGCCCGACAGCAGACACCTCTGACGGAGCCCCCGCAAACCCCACTCTCGTCCACGCAGCCCGTCCGGCCCGATGCCCGCCCGAGCCGCGGAGGATTCGACTATCTCGCATTCGAGGCGCGCTTCCGCGGCGACGAGGAGTCCATCAGGGAGCGACAGCGCATCTACCTCGAGGTGCTGGCTGGCCGACGCCGAGTCGTCGACCTCGGGTGCGGACGCGGGGAGCTCGTCGGCCTGTTGGTCGACGCCGGCGTTCCGGCGTACGGGGTCGAGGTGGAGCCCGACTTCGTCGATCTCCTGCGCGAACGGGGGCAGGAGGTGGTCCATGAGGATCTCTTCGAGCATCTCTCGACGCTCGAACCGGGGACGGTCGACGGGATCGTCGCAAGTCACGTCGTGGAGCACCTCCCGCTCGAAATGTTGATCCAGTTCGTGAGGATGGCCTATGACCAGTTGTCCGCCGGTGGAATCTTGGTCATGGAGACCCCCAACCCCGAATCGCTCCTCGCCGGTTCGGTCAACTTCCATCGCGACCCGACGCATGTCCGACCGATCCACCCCGACACGCTCGGCTTCATCGCCGAGTCCACCGGATTCGAAAAGGTCGAGGTACGGCGCCTGAGCCCCTTCCCGCCTGAGGAACAACTCCCCGTGATGAGCGCCGAGGATGACGCCACCGAGACGAACCACATCAATCGTCTCGCGACCCGTCTCAACACGCTCCTCTACGGCTACCAGGACTATGCGATCGTGGCGTCACGAGACGCATCGTGATCCCCATCGCGCGCCCGGGGCGATCTCGGCGCTCGTCGTTTGTCGCGGCGGCTTCCGGCGGCACCGACCGCCGAAGCAAACCTACGTGAGGGCCCAACTGAACGCGCGCGTCCGGACCTCCTTGCGCCGCGCAGAGCAGCGCCTCAGGCGTCGGAGTCCATCCCGGCCATGGATCGATCCCCCGCTGCCCCTCCCCCCCGGACTCGACGAGTCCCAGGCACGGAAGCTCATCTCCTCGGTCGCGGTGGACGACGCTCCCCCAAAGGAGCTTGAGGGGTACTGGCGGGAGGCGTTCGGGCGGTTTCTCCGCACGTGGAGTCTCGCCCGCGAGCTTCATGGCACTGGACTCGAGCTGGGAGCAAATCCGTACTTCCTGACGGTCCTGCTGAAGGAGTTCAGCCCGCTCGAGATGACGTTTGCGAACTACTTCGGCGCCACCCCGCACTCGGATACGACGCAGCGGGTCACCTACCGGAACGCGCGCGGCGACGCTCAGGAGGTGGAGGTCACGTCCAAGCTGTTTGACGCCGAGCGCGATTCATTCCCATTCGATGCGGAGCGGTTCGACGTCGTGTTCTTCTGCGAGATCATCGAGCACATGACCGACGATCCGCTCGCGACCCTCCGCGAGATCAATCGGGTCCTGGTTCCCGGCGGGCATCTGATCGTGACGACCCCGAACGTCTGCCGGTTGGAGAACATCGCTCGAATGGTCCTCGGCGAGAACATCTACGATCCGTACTCCGGCTACGGGCCTACGGGCCGGCACAACCGTGAGTACAACTGCCACGAGCTGGCCGCGTTGCTGCGGTACGCGGGCTTCGAAGTCGAGGTCGTGTTCACCGCCGACTCCCATCCTCCCCACCCGCATTACGTGGCGATGGCGACTTCGGTGA